>CAZKQE010000056.1:0-11059 GCA_964554725.1 uncultured bacterium | reverse complement strand
GCGGCGCCGGGGCGGCCGCGAAGCGCGCCGCGCTGCTGTGCAAGACCGACCTGCTGTCCGAGATGATCGGCAGCGGCAAGGAGTACGCCTCGCTCCAGGGCGTGATCGGCGGCCACTACGCCGCCCGCGCCGGCGAGTCGGCCGCGGTGGTCGAGGCGATCGCCTATCACTACCACCCGCGCTTCGCCGGCGACGAACTGCCGGGCGGCGGCGCCGCCGTGGTGCTGGCGATCGCCGACAAGCTCGACCACGTGGCCGGCGCCTTCGTCGCCGGCAGGGCCCCGAGCGGCAGCGAGGACCCCTACGGCGTGCGCCGGGCCGGGAACGGGGTCGTGCGGCTGCTCACCGAGGGGGACCGCCGGCTCGACCTGCGCGAGGCGACGATGCGCGCGACCGCGCCGTTCTTCGCCGCCGACCCGGAGCTGGCGCAGGCCGCGATCGTGAGGCAGCTGGGCGAGTTCTGGCGCGGACGGGTCGAGGCGGCGCTCGAGCAGGAGGGGATCGCCTACGACACCCGCGAGGCCGCACTCGAGGCGCAGGTGCCCGCGGCGGGCGGCGGGCGCGCGCGCCCGGGCTGGATCGACCCCGGCGACTGCCGGGCCCGCGCGCGGGTGCTGAGCGCGTTCCGCGACGACCCGCGCTTCCCGCCGCTGGTCATCGTGTTCAAGCGGGTCGCGAACATCCTCAAGGCGGCCTCCGAGCCGCTGCCGGAGGCGCTCGATGCCGCACGGCTCGCCGAGCCCGCCGAGCGCGACCTGGTGGCCGCCCTCGGACGCGCGCGCGAACGCACCGAGCCGCTGTGGCGGCGGCGGGCCTACGACGCTATCCTGCCCGTGCTGCTCGAGATGGACGGGGCGATCCACGCGTTCTTCGACGGCGTCCTGGTCAACGTGGACGATGTCCCGCTGCGTCTCAACCGCCTGCGGCTGCTGGCGGACGTCCGGGAGCTGTTCCTGCGGGGCTGGGACCTGTCGCGCATCGTGGTCGAGGGGGAGAGGGCATGAGTCCGTTCCGGGTCGCGTTCGCCGCTTCGTCGCTCCTGCTGGCCGGCCTGGTCGCGGCCGCCGCGGCGCAGGTCTACGTCCAGTCGAGCCACCCGGACTTCCCCCGGGTGCTCTACGCCGACACGCTGGTGTCGGCGAACGACCGCTGCATCGTCGCCCGCGAGAAGCTGAACCGCCGCGTGCGGCCGGTCTACGTGAACGGGGCCCCGATCGGCTTCTGCTGAGGGGGCTGTCCCCGGACCTTCGTGCAAGGTCCCGAGCCGTTCCTCAAGGCGCAGGCGATCGAGGTGCGCGACCCGCTCGACCCCCGCCGCGCGGCGGTGCTCGATTCCTCGCGGCGCGTGTTCATCGGCCACGACCTCTTCTACTTCGCCGACGCCGCCTCGCGCGCGCGCTTCGAGGCGGACCCGCTGCGGTGGGCGAAACGGCTCACCGACCCGGTGACGCTGAAGCGCTTCCAGCCGACCGCGCGGTCGCCGCGGACGACCTACCGCGGCCGCCGCTACTGGTTCGCGAGCGACTCGACCCGCACCGCGTTCCGCGCCGCGCCCGACAGCTTCGCCGTGCGCAAGGGGATGTAGCGGGGGAGCCGGCCGCCGACGCTCAGGGCAGCAGGCCGCGGCCGGCCAGGTCCGCGGCCGTCTCGGCGCTGTCGGCGGGCGCCGGACGCAGCGCGAGGAAGCGGCCCCAGTCGGCGAGGGCCCCGGCCCGGTCGCCGAGGCGGGAGCGGGCCCGCGCCCGCAGCGACAGCGCCGCGGCGTATCCCGGGTCGAGCGCCAGCGCACGGTCGGCCTCGGCGACGGCGGTGCGCGGATCCCCGGTCACCAGCGCCCCCAGGCCGAGGTTCTTGTGCAGGGCCGGCTCGCCGGGGAACCGCGGGATCGCGCGGGTCAGCAGGTCGATGCCGTCGTGCGGCCGGCCGCCGCGGACGAGGGCGTAGGCGAGCTGGTTGTAGGCGCGGGCGGTGGAGGAATCGAGCGCGAACGCGCGACGCAGGCTCGCGACCGCGCCGGCCCAGTTGCCGCGGGCCATGTCGATGTCGGCGAGGGCGTCCCGTGCCATCGCCGCGATCTCGCGGTCCTCGCCATGGCGCGCGAGCGCCGCGCGCAGCACCTCGGCCGCGCGGGCGTCGTCGCCGCGCGCGTGGAGCGTGCGCCCCAGGCTGATCGCCGCCTTGCCGTGGCCGGGGTCGCGCCGCAGCGCCGCCTCGAACAGGTCCTGCGCGGCCGCTTCGTTCCCGGCGGTCAGGGAGTCCACCCCCTGGTCGGTGAGCCGGGTGGCCGCCTGCTGCCGACGGGCGTCGCGCGCGCGCAGCGCCCCGGGCAGGAGGAGGACCAGGAGCGCGACGAAGACCAGGGCGGCGAACGCGGCCGCGGCCAGCCGGCGCGACGGCCGCCGGCGCTCCCGGGCCCGCGGGACGATCGCGCCCCCCGCCGCGGGGACCGGCGACGCCGGGCCGGGGAGGTCCGGCGGGCGGGTCCGCTCGGGGATCAGCTCCTCGGTGACGGGCTCCCCGGTCGGCGGGGCGAGGCCGGCGAGCCCGGACAGCTCGCGGGCCACGGTCGCCGCGTCGGGACGCTCGGAGGCCGGCTTGGCCAGCATGCGCCCGATCAGCGCCCCCACCTGCGGCGGCGCGTCCGGTCGCGCCGGACCGAGCGGCTCCGGCTCCGCGTTCGCGATCGAGTAGAGGAGCGCGAGCGGGGTGTCGCCCGCGAACGGGAGCCGGCCGGTGAGCATCTCGTACAGCGTGACGCCCAGCGCGAACACGTCGCCCGGGGCCTCCGCCCCCTCCTGCACGGACTCCGGCGGCATGTAGGCGGCGGTCCCGAGCGTGGAGCCCGTCATCGTCATCCGCGAGGCCTGCGCGGCCCGGGCGAGGCCGAAGTCCATCAGCTTGACGATGTCGTCCCCGTCGAACATGAGGTTCTCGGGCTTGACGTCGCGATGGACGATGCCGCGCCGGTGCGCCAGCGCGAGCGCGCCGGCGATGTCCCGCGCGATCGCGACCGCCTCGGCGACCGGCAGCGGTCCGTCCGCCAGCCGGTCGCGCACGCTGCCGCCCGTCACCAGCTCCATGGCGATGAAGGAGCTGTCGCCGTCGCGCTCGAACGCGTAGAGGGTCGCGATGTGGGGATGGTTGAGCGCCGCGGCGGAGCGGGCCTCGCGCTCGAACCGGCGCAGGGTCGCGGCGTCGGCGGCCAGCTCCGGCGCCACGAACTTGAGGGCGACCGGCCGCCCGAGGTCGAGATCGACCGCCTCGTAGACCTCGCCCATGCCGCCGCGGCCGAGCCGGCGGCCCACCTCGTAGTGTGAGATCCGCGTGCGGTCCATCGCTGGCCCGGGACGCTAACAGCGGGCGCCGGGGGCGACAAGCGCGCGGGCGGGGCGGCCGGGGCCGGGCTGGCCCGCGGGCCGCGGCGGCCCTATGCTGCCGGTCACGAGCGAGACCGGTCCCCGCCCCCGGGGCCGGCGGGAGGTCGCGAGAGGCATGCGCGCACAGGATCGATTCCCCGTCGGGCCCGGCGGAACGCCCGCGACCCCCCGCCCGCGGCGCTGGCGTGCGCGCGTCCTGGTCGCCGCCCTCGCCGGGTTCGTCTCCGTCGCCCCGCCGGCCGCGGCCCAGCCCTACGCGTCCTTCGCGGTCCCGGACAGCCTGCTGCCGGACGCGCTGCGCGCCGCGGGGGCCCGCTTCGAGCCCGCGTGGGACGCGCTGCTGGTCGCCGAGCTGCGCGCGTCGCTCGCCGATGCCGATTCCGCGGCACGGCTCCGCGCGCTCGCCGGCCGGGTCGCCGCGGCGGAAGGGGGCGCGCTCGGCACCCGCATCGCGGCGGACGCCCTGGCGCGGCGGGCCCGCTGGTCGGCACCCCAGCGTCGCCGGCGCGTGGCGGCCGCGGTGGACGAGTCGCTCGCGACCGCGGCCCGCGCCGCGCGCTCGTTCATCCGCGCGGACAGCCTGTTCGGCGCCGCGCTGGCGGCCTACCGCGAGGTCGGGGAGGCGCGGCGTGCCGCCTGGGTGTGGGGCAGCCTCGGCGGGCTCGCGTTCGATCGTCGCGACTGGGTCGCGGCCGATTCCCTCTATCGCGACGCCCTCGCGGCGCGCCGCGCGATCGGCGACGCGCGGCTGATCGGCAACGCGCTCAACACGCTGGGATCGATCGCGTACGAGCTGCGCCGGTACGAGCAGGCCTGGGACCTCTACCGCGAGGCGCGCGCGATCCGCGCACGGATCGGCGACGCGGCGGCGCTCGGCGCCACCCTGGGCCTGCTCGCCAACCTGGCGGTGGCGGAGGGGCGTGCCGACAGCGCGGCCGCCTACTTCCAGCAGGCGCTCGCGCTGACGGTCGCGCACGGCGACAGCGGCCGCACCCAGGAGGTGCTCAACAGCTACGGGGCGTTCCTGCGGCGGGGCGCGGATCCGGCGGCGGCGCTGCCCCTGTTCCTGCGGTCCCTGGCGATCCGCCGCCAGCAGGGCGACCCCGGCGCCCAGGCGCAGTCGCTGAGCAACATCGGCGATCTGCTGGGCCAGTTCGGACGCTTCCACGAGGCGCTGGCGCGGCTCTCCGAGGCGCGGGCGCTGGCGATCCGGGCCGGCGACGACCGGCGGCTGCGCGAGGCGCTCCTCAACCTGGGGCGGGTGTGGGTCGGGCTCGGCGACTCGGAGTCCGCGCGCCCGCCGCTCGAGCGGTCGGCGGCGATCGCCGACTCGCTCGGGGATCGCGGGGGCGAGGCGGACGCGCTGAACAACCTGGCGATCGCCGCGCTGCGGGACGGCGACGGCGGCGGGGCGGAGCGCCTCGCGCTGCGAGCCCTCGCCGCCGCGCGCGCCATCGCGGACTCCGCGCGGATCCACGACATCGCGCTCACGCTGGGGGATGCGGCGTTCGAGCGCGGGGACGACGCGGCCGCCGAGCGCTGGTTCGAGCGCGCGGCCGGGGCGGGCGCGCTCGAGGCCGGGCAGCGCGCCGGGGACCTGGTCAACCTCGGGGCCGTGGCCGCGCGCCGCGGGCGCCTCGACGAAGCGGACGCCCGGTTCGTGCACGCGCTGGCGCTGGCCGAGGAGGCACGGGCGCCGGACATCGTGTGGCCGGCGTTGCTCGGGCGCGGCGATGTGGCCGAGCGGCGCGGCGACCACGCCGGCGCGCTGGCCTTCGACCGCCGCGCGGCGGCGATGATCGAGGGACTGCGCGCGGGGCAGGGCGTCGAGCGGCTCTCGATGCGCCTGCTGTCGCAGCGCATCTTCGCCTTCGAGGCGCTCGTCCACCTGCTGACCCGCCTTCAGCCCCGGTACCCGGACAGCGCGTACGCGGCCGAGGCGTTCCTGTGGTCGGAGCGGGCCCGCGCGCGGTCGTTCCTCGACCTGGTGGCGGCCGCCGGCGGCGAGGGGCGGCCGGCGCGGCCGCTCACGTTGGGCGAGACGCAGGGCCTGCTCGACTCCGACCGGCAGGCGATGCTCGCGTACAGCGTCGGTGATTCGAGCACCTCGCTGTGGGTGATCACCCGGCGCGCGTGGCGGCACGTCGCGCTGCCGTCCCGCCGTGCGCTGCGGGCGCGGGTCGAGATCCTGCGCCGCGGCCTCGGCGATCCGCGCACCGCGTCCGCCCCGGGAACGCAGGCCGCGGCGCGTGCCCTCTACCGGACGCTGGTCGAACCCGCACTGCCGCTGCCCGGCGGCGTGGACCACCTCATCGTGGTGCCGGACGGCATCCTCGCCCGCGTGCCGTTCGAGGCGCTGCTGGCCGCGGACCCGGCGGCGGACGGTCCGCCGCCGCGCGGCGCCTACCTGGTCGAGCGGTTCGCGGTCTCCTACGCGCCGTCGGCGAGCGCGCTGGCGACGCGCCTCGACGCGATCGCCGGCGCGGGGACCGGGGGCATCGTCGCGCTCGGGGACCCCGCGTTCGCGGCCGCCGGCGGGGTGTCCTCGCTCGCGTCGCTCCCGTTCTCCGGCGACGAGGTCGCGCGGCTCGCCGCGGCCGCGGGCCGGCGCCCGGTCTTGACGCTCACCGGCCGGGAGGCGACGCGGGAGCGCCTGCTGGCGCTGACGGAGCTGCCGCGGGCCGTGCTCCTCCACCTCGCCACCCACGGCGAGGCGAACGAACTGGAGCCCGAGCGGTCGGGCCTGTGGCTGGCCGACGGCGGGGGCGGACCGGGGTTCCTGTCCACCGCCGACATCCTCGGGCTGCGGCTCGAGGCCGGGCTCGTCACCCTCTCGGCGTGCGAGAGCGGGCTCGGCCGGCTCGAGCGCGGGGAGGGGGTGCTCGGCCTCTCTCGCGCCTTCCTCGCGGCCGGTGCGCGCGGCGTCGTCGTGAGCCTGTGGAAGGTGAACGACCGCTCCACGGCATCGCTGATGGAGGGGTTCTACCGTCCGCTCCTGCGCGACCGCGCGTCCGCCGCCGCGGCGCTGGCCCGCGCGAAGCGGGCGCTCCTCCGGCGCGAGGCGACGCGCTCGCCGTTCCACTGGGCCCCGTTCGTGCTCGTGGGCCGCTCCGGACCTCTCGACGACTGACTCCTGGCCCGGCGCGCGCCGCCGCGCCGGGCCGCGGGTGGCCGGGCTAGCGCAGCCAGACCAGGCGCTGCAGGAACTCGCGCCCGCCGGCGCGCAGGCGGGCGAAGTAGAGCCCGCTCCCCGCGCGGCCTCCGGCGTCGGTCGCGCCGTCCCAGGTCACCTCGTGCCCGCCGGCCGCGCGGTCGCCGGCCACCAGGGTGGCCAGCCGCCGGCCGAGGACGTCGAACAGCTCGAGGTCCACGCGCCCCCGCTCCGCGAGCCCGAAGCGGAGCCGCACCACCCCGTCCGCCGGATTGGGACGGATGGTCGCGAACTCGAGGCGCGGCCCGGACGGCTCGGCGGCGGTGGGGGTCGAGAGCCGGAAGTAGTCGCTCGTGCCCAGGACCGCCGCGATGATCGAATCCTCCGGCGCGGGCTGGAGCTGCACCACCGCGACCAGCACGCTCTCGGCCAGCACCGCCGGCGCCTGCCACTCCGCGAATCCCTTGTTCGGCAGCTGCTTCGCGTCGATCCGCCAGGTGGCGCCGCGGTCGAGGGAGTGGACCAGCGCCACCCACGAGACCTTCAGCTCCTTCGGGGTCTCCCAGCGCACCGTGTACGGCTCGAACGGGTTCACGATCTCGTCGCGGCGCGGGTGGGTCACGCGGCCGGCCTTCACCCGCAGCGTGTCGTGGCCGAAGAAGCGCCGGGTCCCGAGCGATCCGTCCACGCGGACGGCCACCGCGTCGCCGGCGGGCAGGATGAGCTGGAGCGCGGCGCGGTCGAACTTGAGGACCCGCTCGGGGATCCCGTCCCCGTCGTCGTCCTCGATCGTGGAGGGCCCGGTCTCGTCGACCGGAACCGCGCCGTTCACCCGTACGCTGGCGGCGAGGATGTCCTCGGCCCGGTAGGGGGCGGGGGGCTCGAGACGACCGGTCACCCAGCGGCCGTGGGAGTTCGGGTTCAGCGAGCGCGGGTGAAGCGAGAACTCGATCGCGACCGGCGGCGGCTCGCTCGGGAAGCCGATGATCGTGACGGTCCCCGAGCCCTGGTTCGAGACCAGCGCGAAACGGTTCCCGCTCGGGTCGATCGCCACGTCGGCGGGCCCGTCGCCGACCGGGATCGTGGCGACCAGCGTCAGCGTCACCGCCGGCCCCGGCAGGGTGGTGGCGGCGCCCCCGGTGCTGAGCTTGACGATCTGGTAGACCAGCACGACGTTGCCGTCGGCGCGGGTCACGTACGCCAGGGTGGCGTCGGGGGAGACCGAGACCGACGTCGAGCCGGTGCCGGTGTTCACCGTGGTCACCACCTGGTTGAACGTGGTGCTCCCGGCGACCGCGTCGATGACCACCAGCCGTCCGTCCTCGAGCAGGGCCAGCGCCAGCGTGGCGTCGGCGGTGATCGTGATCGACGTGCAGCCGCTCCCGGTGTTCACCGTGGTCACCACCTGGGAGCCGAGGTCGATCATGATCACCCCGGACAGGGTCCCGGCGTAGATGCGAGCGGCGTCGGCGGTGATCGTGATCGTCGTCACTCCGCTGCCCGTGTTCACGGTGGCCACGACCTGGTGGTAGGTCCCGTTGCCCGGGTTGGCGTCCAGGACGCTGAGCGTCGCCGCCAGCAGGTTGCCCACGTAGACGGTCGGCCCCGCCCCGGACGCGACCAGGTCCACCGGCCCGTCCCCGACCGGGATGCGATCGATCTCCTTGTGGAAGGTCGGGCTCGCGGGGTCGAGGTCGATGACGCTCACGTCGTCGCTCCCGAAGTTCGCGACGTAGGCGCGCCGGCCGTCGGGGAGGATCGTGATCCCGCGCGGCTCCAGGCCGACGGTGATGGTGCCGAGGAACGTGGAGGTCCCGATGTCCAGCGCGCTGACGCTGTTCGTGGACGGGCTGGTGACGTAGGCGCGCTTGCCGTCGGGGGTGATCGCGATGTCGCTCAATGCGCGCCCCGCCGCCACCGTCCCCAGGGACTCGCCGGGGGCCGCGTTCGGGGCCAGCACCTCGAGCGGGAGCGCGTTGCTGGTCGTCGCTCCGACGATCACGGTGACCGGCCCGCTGACGGCGCCCGGCGGCACGCTGGCGACCAGCGAGGTCGTGGACGCGCGGGCGACCGGGGCGAGACGCCCGTTGACGATGACCAGGTTCTGCGCCGCGATCGGGCTGAATCCCTTGCCGTCGAGCACCAGCGGCGCGCCCACCGGCGCGGCCGGCGGCGCGATGGAGGCCAGCGCGACCGGCGGGGGCGGCTCGGTCCGGAACCACGCGACGGCGTCGACCGCCGTGCCCTGGCCATCGAGGTCGCGGGTGCCGGCCGCCACGCGCAGCGTGCAGAGCGCGGCGAACGGCAGCCCACGCCCCGGCCGGAAGAGCGCGACCCGGCCCTCCTCCTCGAAGACGAAGGTGCCCGCGACCGGGCCGTCGGCCGTGCGGAGGGTCATCCCGGCGGCCACGCTCGTCGGGGACATCCGCTGGTTGAACCGGGCGAAGACCGCGGTCCCCGCGTTGAGCCCGACGCTGCCGTTCGGGGGCCCGAAGCGGGTCACCTGGGGGAAGATCTCGGCGTCGCTCGCCACCGCCTCGGCGGTGACGACGCGGGTCGCCGCCACGCCGATCGCCGACACCTGCAGCGTGCTCACGCCGAGGGTGCCGCCGAGGGTCCAGCGCGCCGAGGCCAGGCCGTCGACGTCCGTGATGCGGCGCACCACGCGAACCGGCTGCCCGTCGAGCGTGCCGGGATCGTCGCCGGACAGCGCGAACGTGACCACCACGCCCACCTGGGGGCGGCCGCCGGGATCGAGCAGCCGCACCTGGATCGGGAGCGGCAGCGTCTGTCCCGGACGCGCCGACTGGCCCACCCCCGACACCAGGTCGATCGCCGTCGCCGCGCCGAGTCCGAACACGTGGAGCGCGCCCGCCCCGGCGGCGCCCCCCGTCTCGACCGTCCACAGCCGCCGGCCGTCGGCCGAGCGGGCGATGCGCGCCGAGGTCCGGCCGAGGTTCGCCGTCCGCACCTCCGGCGGCACCCCCGCCGGCTCGACCTTGAACAGCAGGTCGCAGTCGGCGCAGCCGGCCAGCAGGCCGTCGCCGTCCGGCGCCGGGACCAGCGACGAGACCTGCACCGCCGGGAACGGGGTCCCGAAGTAGCTCTCCGCCCCGATCGGCCCGGCGGCCGGGTCGAGGTTCCAGACCGCGAGGCTCGAGTTCGCGAACAGGCCGGCGGCCCGTCGGCCGTCGGCCGTCACCGCGACCGCCCGCAGGGCGCCGGCTCCGGCGTGGAGCGGTGTGGTGGCGACCACGGTCCCCGCGGGCAGCGCCACCACCAGCGCCTGGCCGTCCAGCCCGGCGACCAGGGAGCGGCCGTCGCCGCTCACGGCCAGCGCGCGCGGTGTCGATGGCGTGCGCACGGTGTCGAGGAGGGCGCCGTTCGGGGCCCGGAGGGCGAGCAGCGGACCGGCGGCATCGCCGCCGGCGATCACGAACCGACCCAGCGGGTCGGTCGCGAGGCCGGCCGGCAGCCCCGCGAAGGGCGGCGGGACCGGGCCCAGCAGGCGTCCGAAGTCGGGGCCGGCGCGGTCGGTGTCCACCATCATGAGATCGTCGTCCACCAGCGAGACGAACAGCCGGCGGCCGTCGGGGCTGAAGGCGAGGTCGAGGATCGCGACCCCGGTGCCGACCTGGGTCTCGGCGAGGAACGCGCCGAACACCTCGGCGCCCTCCGCCGAGGCCTGGTAGAGGCGGACCACCGAGGGGCAGGCGTCGTAGCTGCGCGCGGCGGCGATCAGCCGGCCGTCCGGGGAGAGGCGCAGCGCCGTGTCGAAGCTCGCGGCGCCCGGACCCTGGACGCAGTCGGCCGGGGAAGGCCCGGCCGCGAAGGGCGGGAGCTTCGGCGCATGCTCCTCGATCCGGTCCACGATCCTCAACGGCTGCGCGAGGCTGCGCGTGCCGATCGCATCCTGCAGCGTCAGCGCGGTCAGGCGCTGTCCGGACGGCTGCACCGGCAGCCGGAGCCCGACGCCGTTCGCGGTCGGGTTCGACGCCGGGAACGGCCCCGACCCCAGGTCGCCCAGCGCCCCGCCCGCGTACGACTCGTTCGCGGTCTCGACGCCGACCAGGTCGCCGGGGCTCGCGGCGTCGGGAACCACCCGGACCAGGCTCCCGTCCGCGCCGACGGTCGAGTAGATCGAGAGGTTCCGGTCGCCCGAGTTCGCCACCGCGATCACCCCGCCGGCGCTCACCGCGATCGCGATCGGCGCGCGCCCGGTCGGCGCGCTGGCGACGGCGCGGTGATAGGAGGAGCTCGTCGGGTCGAGGTCCACGACCTGGACCTCGTGGAACAGACCGTTCACGACCAGGGCGGAGCGGCCCTGGGGATGGATGGCGACGTCGCGAGGAGTGCCGCCGAGCGCGATCTGGCTGCCGAGGCCGAAGACGTCGGGAAGATCCGCGGCCACCAGCGCGGCGGCCAACGACCCGCCGGCCGCGAGCACCTCGGTCCCGCCGGGCGGGATCGCGGCGCCGCCCGCGACCGAGGTCGGGTGGAGCACCACCGGAGCGGCGGCCGGGTTCGCGGG
>CAZKQE010000055.1:9655-11270 GCA_964554725.1 uncultured bacterium | reverse complement strand
GACGGGTCGCGCCCCGACGCGCCCGGCCGGCTTCGGGTTTAGCGTCGCTGATCGCGCACGGGGTGCGCCGGCACCGGCGCGGGGCCGCGCGGAGGCGGCCGATGATAGACTGGCGGCCGTCGAACCCGCTCCGGGGGCCCATCGTGCGTCGTCGCATCCCGCTCACCCTGCCCGTGGCGCTCGCGCTGGCGCTCCCGCCGCCCGCCGCCGCGGCCCTCCTGTGGCCGGCCGGGGGCATCCCGGTGTGCACCGCGGCCAGCAATCAGCTCACGCCGGCGGTCGTGTCCGACGGGGCCGGCGGCGCCATCGTCGCCTGGTACGACTACCGGAACGGCAACGCCGACATCTACGCCCAGCGCGTGCTCTCCTCGGGCGTGGTGGACCCCGGCTGGCCGGCCGGCGGACGGGCGCTGTGCCTGGCCGCGGGCGGACAGTACTCGCCGGTCGCGGTCTCGGACGGCGCGGGCGGGGCGATCGTGGTCTGGTACGACGACCGCGGCTCCTCGTCGGACGTCTACGCCCAGCGCGTGCTGGCCCACGGTGCGCTGGACCCCGCCTGGCCGGCGAACGGGCGCGCGCTGTGCGCCGCCTCCGCCGACCAGGTCTACCCGGTCGCGGTGGCGGACGGCGCCGGCGGCGCGATCGTGGCGTGGCGGGACTACCGCGGCGGGCCGGACACCGACGTCTACGCCCAGCGCGTGCTCGCCACCGGGGGGCTGGACCCGGCGTGGCCCGCGAACGGGCGCGCGGTGTGCACGGCGGCGAACAACCAGTCGGCGCCGGCGATCGCCGCGGACGGCGCCGGCGGCGCGCTGGTCGCCTGGTCCGACCTGCGCGGCGGCGGACACTCCGACGTCTACGTCCAGCGCGTGCTGGCCACCGGCGCGGTGGACCCCGCCTGGCCGGCCGACGGACGCGCGCTCTGCACCGCGGCCGGCAACCAGTCGGGGGCGACGATCGTCGCCGACGGTGCCGGCGGCGCCGTGGTCGCCTGGTTCGACTCGCGCAGCGGCCTCGACGCCGACATCTACGCCCAGCGCGTGCGGCCGGACGGGACCGTGGACCCCGCCTGGCCCGCGAACGGCCGGGCGCTGTGCCTGGCGGCCGGCGAGCAGTACTCGCCGGTCCCGGTCGCGGACGGTGCCGGCGGGGCGGTGATGGTCTGGTACGACCATCGCGCGGGCGACGAGCCCGACGTCTACGCCCACCACCTGCGGTCGGACGGGACGACCGACCCGCTGTGGCCGGCCGACGGACGCGCCCTGTGCGCCGTGGCCGGCGAGCAGTCGTCCCCCGCGATCACCGGCGACGGCGGGGGCGGCGCCCTGGTGGCGTGGTTCGACTACCGCGCCGACCCCGCCTGCGACGTGTTCGGCCACCACGTCCTGGCGGGCGGAGCGCCCGACCCGGGGTGGGCGGCGGACGGCGACCCGGTGGGCACCGCGGCCGGCTCCCAGTTCTCGCCGGCGCTGGTTCCCGACGGCGCCGGCGGCGCGATCGTGGCGTGGACCGACTTCCGCGGCGGCACCTACGCCGACATCTACGCGCAGCGGGTGGCGCCGGGCGGCACGGTGTCGGTGGCGGGGGGCGCGCGGGCGCCGGGGTTCCGGCTGCA
>CAZKQE010000055.1:0-9601 GCA_964554725.1 uncultured bacterium | reverse complement strand
GGCGGAGGTGGTGGACGTCGCCGGCCGCACGCTGCGCACGCTCCTCGCGGACCACGCTCTGACGGCCGGCCGCCACGGGCTGTCGTGGGACGGGAGGGACGCGGCCGGCGCGGCGGCCGCCGGCACCTACTGGCTGCGGGTCCGCACGCCGGCCGGCGCCGACGCGCGGGCGCTGGTGCGTCTGCGCTGACCCGGCGGCGGGCTCATGAATAGTCCAGGCTAGGACACGTCGCGCCGGTCCTGGGGGTCGAGGGCGTCGCGCAGGCCGTCGCCGAGGAAGTTGAAGCACAGGAGCGTGAGCGAGAGCGCGGCGCCCGGGAACACGACCAGCCACGGGAACAGCGCCAGCACCCGCGCCCCGTCCGAGACCAGCGTGCCCCACGAGGCGTCCGGCGGCTGGACGCCCAGCCCGAGGAACGAGAGGAACGCCTCCTGCAGGATGATCGCCGGCACCGTGAGCGTGGTGTAGACGATCACCGGACCCAGCGTGTTGGGCACGATGTGGCGGAAGATGATCGCGCGATCGCTGGCGCCGAGCGCGCGCGCCGCCTCGACGAAGGTCTGCTGGCGCAGCGAGAGCACCTGTCCGCGGACGATGCGCGCCATGGTCAGCCACTGCACCAGCCCCAGCGCCACGAACAGCATCAGGATGCTGCGGCTGAAGAACACGAGCAGCAGGATGACGAGGAAGATGTAGGGGAGCGAGTAGAGGATGTCCACGAAGCGCATCATGAGCTCGTCGGTCTTGCCGCCGCGATAGCCGGCGATCGCGCCCCAGCTGACCCCGATGATCAGGCTCACGAAGGTGGCGACCAGCCCCACCATGAGCGAGATGCGCCCGCCGTGGATGACGCGGGCGAAGGTGTCGCGGCCCAGCTCGTCGGTGCCGAACCAGTGGGCCGCCGAGGGCGGCGCGGCGCCGAGCTTGAGGTCCTGGACGGTGGGGTCGGCGAGCGCGGGCAGCCACGGGGCCAGCGTCGCGGTGATGCCGACCCCGGCGAGGAACACGGCGGAGAGGACCGCGGCGCGGTTGCGGCGCAGACGCTTCCAGGCGTCCGCCCACAGGCTCTCCGGGCGGCCGCTGGCGAGCGTCTGCGGGGCGACCGCGGGGGCGGCCGCGCTCACGCCAGCTCCACGCGCGGGTCGAGCCGCGTGTAGGCGACGTCGATGATCAGGTTGAGGACCATCAGGAACCCGGCGTAGAACAGCACCTCGCCCAGCACCAGCGTGTAGTCGCGGTTGAAGGCGGCGTTCACCAGGTAGCGGCCGAGGCCGGGCACCGCGAAGATGCTCTCGACCACGATCGAGCCCATGATGATGCGCGCCGCCGCCGGTCCCAGGTACGAGACCACCGGCAGCATGCCGAGCCGCAGCGCGTGCTTGCCGACCACCGCGGTCTCGGGCAGGCCCTTGGCGCGGGCGGTGCGGATGTAGTCCTGGCGCAGCACCTCGAGCATGCCCCCGCGCGCCAGCCGCGCGATGTAGGCGACGTAGGCGGTCGAGAGCGTCAGCACCGGCAGCACGCGGCTCTCCGGACCCTGCCACAGCGCCGGCGGCAGCAGGTAGACCGTGAGCGCCACCCCCAGCACCAGCACCGGCCCGAGAACGAAGTTGGGAATCGAGACCCCGGCCAGGGCCAGCCCCATCGAGGCGTAGTCGGTGCGCGAGTTCTGCTTCACCGCCGCGATCACCCCGATCGGCACGCCGAACAGCACCGCGACCAGCAGCGCCCAGCCGCCGAGCTCGGCCGAGACCGGGAACGCCTCGAGGATGATCTCGCGCACCTGCCGCTGCGGGAACTTGTAGGAGGGGCCGAAGTCGAGCCGGGCCGCGTTGGCGATGAACGTCCAGTACTGGCGGTGGAGCGGCTGGTCGAGCCCGTACTTCTTCATCAACTGTTCCTTCGCCGCCGCCGGGATCTCGCGCTCGGACTGGAACGGTCCGCCGGGCGCGGCGTGGACGAGGAAGAAGGTGAGGGTCGCGATCACCCACAGGGTGGGGATGATGATGAGCACACGGCGGACGATGAACGCCGCCAGGCTCACCGCGCGCCTCCCGCGCCGGGGTCGTCGCCGGCTGCGACCGGGTTCGGATCCCGCATCCAGTCGTGGTCGATCCACACCCGCGTGAGCGGGTGGATGTCGAGCGGCGTGCGGTAGATGCCGCGCACGTAGGGCTTGACCAGCTCGTTCGTCGAGTAGTGGTAGATGGGGATCACCGGCCCCTCGTCGAGCAGCAGGATCTCGGCCTCGCGCAGCATGGCGAACCGCCGCGCCGGATCCATCTCCTTCGCCGCCCCGCGCAGCAGCCGGTCGTAGCGCGGGTCGCCCCAGCCGGTGCGGTTGTTGCCGTCGCCGGTGAGGTAGCAGGAGAGGAACGTGTTGGGGTCGAGGTAGTCGCCGATCCACGAGCGCCGCGCCACCTGGTACTGGAGCGAGCTGGTCGCCTGGAGGTAGGAGCCCCACTCCTGGTTCTGCACCTCGACCGGGATCCCCAGCTCGCGCTTCCACATCGCCTGGATCGCCTCGGCGATGCGGCGGTGGTCCTCGCTGGTGTTGATGAGGATCGACATCTTCGGGAAGCCGCGGCCGCCGGGATACCCGGCCTTCGCCAGGTGCTCGCGGGCCCGCGCCGGGTCGTAGCGGATGCCGGGCGGATTGTCGTAGCCGGGATAGCCGGAGGGCGCGAAGTTGCCCCACGGGCGCCGGCTGCCCTTCAGCAGGTCGTTGGCGATCGCGTCGCGGTCCACCGAGAGTTTGAGCGCCCGCCGGACGTCGGGGTCGTCGAGCGGCGGCTCCTTGACGCAGATCGAGTAGAAGTAGACACCCTGGTAGTCCCCGTGCCGGAAGTCGGAGTAGCCGCGCACGTAGGGGATGAACTGGGAGGGGATGTAGCCGCTCGGACACCAGTCGATGACGCCCGACTTGTAGAGGTTGAACGAGGTGTTGAGGTCGTCCACGCAGAAGCCGATCACGCGCTCGAGCCGCACGCTGGCCGCGTCCCAGTAGCGCGGGTTGCGGACGAACTCGAAGCGGTTGTTCTGCCGCCAGTAGTCGAGCGTGAAGGCGCCGTTGCCGACCACGTTCGCCGGCAGCGTCCAGCGGTTGCCGTGCTCCTCGATCGCCCAGCGCGGCACCGGCAGGCAGGTGTAGAACTGGGTCAGGTAGAGGAAGTAGGGGACCGGGGCCGCCAGGTGCACGATGAACGTGCTGTCGTCGGGCGCCTCGAGCCCCACCCGGTTCTCGTCCTCGATCTCGCCCTTGTTGTAGGCCTCGGCGTTGGCCACCGGGTGGAGGAAGCTGGCGTAGCGCGAGGCGGTCTCGGGCTTGAGCACGCGCAGCCAGCTCCAGCGGAAGTCGTGGGCGGTCACCGGGCGCCCGTCGCTCCACGTGATCCCCGGCCGCAGGTGGAAGGTGTAGGTCCTCCCGTCCGGGCTGATCGTCCAGCGGTAGGCCTGTCCGGGCGTGGGCTCCAGCGTCTGCGGGTCTTCGCGGGTGAGCCCCTCGAACAGCATGCGGGCCACGCGGCCGTCCGGCTGGCCGACCGCGAGGCTGGGATCGTAGGTCTCGGGCTCGGCGCCGAGGTTGAAGTGGAACACCTGCCCCGCGGGCGGCGAGGTGTCGCCGAACCAGCGTGGGGCGCCCGCGGATGCCGGGGTCGCCGCCTCCCGCGCGGGCGCGCACGACCCGAGCAGCGGCGCGACCGCGCCGAGGGCCGCGGCGAGGAGGCCCGCGGCGCGGGCCGGGAAGCGGGACGGTCGGGGGCGCGGGGTCACGGCGCGGGAGTATAGCAGCGCCGCGCGGGCGGGCGTCGCCCGGTCGGCCGGCGGCCGCGACTCAGGCGGCCGGGCCCACCGTGGCGGCGCTCGGGCGCCGCGACGGGACCTCGCAGATCCCGACCCCGAGCGGCAGCAGGTAGCCGAGCGCCTCCTCGCGCCGGCCGATCCGCATCAGCGAGTCGAGCAGGTTGCCGATCACCGCCTTCCACTCGGGATGATGGACGAACGAGCGGCGATCCTCCTCGCTCAAGGGGGCGAGGATCTCCTTCATGTGCTCCCCGGCGCGCACGTACTCGTCGGCGGCGCCCGGCACGTCGGCCGCCCCCTCGCGGATCTGGCCCAGCAGGTCGTGCGATCGGGCGGCGAGCGCGAGGAAGCCGAGTTCCTCGGCGCGCGGCTCGATGCGCACCAGCTCGAACGCGGCCTCCTCGCCGTGACCGGCCCGCCAGGCGGCGCGGGCGGCGAGCAGGGCCGCGCTCACCTCGAAGAAGGCCATCCGCGCCTTCGCCGCCGCCGCGGCGGCGCGGCGCGCGTGCGCCCCGGCCGCGGCGAACGCTCCGGCGGCCATCTCCACCTCGGCCGCGGCCATCGCCACCCGCACCAGCGCCTCGACGTGGCCGGTCGGCTCCACCGTCTCGAGCGCGCCCCGCGCCCGCTCGCGGGCGGCGGCCAGGTCGCCCCGCTCGGCCGCGATCCGCGCCCGGAATCCGCTCAGCACCGCCAGCGTCGCGCGCGCGTCCACCTCGAGCGCCAGCGCCTCCGCCTGGTCGAGTTCGGACTCCGCCCGCGCCAGCTGGTCGAGGCTCAGCGCCAGCTCGGCGAGGTTCTGGTGGCGCTCCGCCAGCATCGAGCGGGTGCCCGACGCGGCGGTCACCTCGAGCGCCTCGCGATAGAGGCGCTCGGCGCTCGCGTACCGGGCCTGCTCGAACGCCAGCACGCCGAGGTTGTTGAGGCAGCTCGACAGCCCGGCGCTCTCGCCCAGCTCGCGGCACAGGGAGAGCGAGGCCTCCCAGTGGCGGCGGGCGCCGGCGTGGTCGCCCCGTTCGTAGTGCAGGTTGCCGAGGTGGCGCAGCGTGACCGCCTCGCCGCGGCGGTCGAGCACCCGGCGGTAGAGCGCCAGCGCCTCGTCGAGGTGCCGGCCGGCCTCCTCCATCTCGCCCCGCCGGTAGTGCGCGATGCCGAGGTTCTTGTGCGACTGGGCGCACCCGGCGTCGTCGTGCATGGCCTCGCGCAGGGCGAGGGCCTCGGCGTGACAGGCGAGCACCGGCTCGAGCTCGCCCCGCAGATAGTGGATGCCGCCCAGGTTGTTGAGCGCGGCGGCGTGCAGGCGCGTGTCGCCGAGCGCCGACGCGAGCCGCACCGCCTCGCTCACGTAGCGGTGCGAGAGGTCGAGCTCGCCCTTGAAGAAGTGGATCTTGCCCAGCTCGCGTGCGGCGCGCGCCAGACCCGCGTCGTCGCCCGCCGCCCGGGCCTCCGCCTCGATCCGCGCGTAGTGCGCGATGGCGTCGTCGTAGTTCTTCCGCGACTCGACCGAACGGCCCATCAGGTACTGCGTGCGGCCGATCGCCCGCAGCAGGTCGGCTTCGCGCTGCGGCTCGGGCCGTGCCCGCACCAGGTCGAGCGCCTTCTCGTAGCTGGTGAGCGCCGGCGCGTAGTGCCCGGCGGCGTACTGCAGGTCGCCGCGCTGGTGGAGGATCCCCGCCAGCATCCGGACGCGCTCCGCCGGCGGCTGCTGCGGGTGGAGGTCGTGGAGCACGCGCTCGGCGCGATCGAGCAGCTGGACGCCGTCCGCGTACGCGAACATGCGGGCCGCGGCGCCGGCGGCGCGCAGCAGGAACGGCAGCGCCTCCTCGCGCAGCCCGGCCGCCAGCAGGTTGTGGGCGATGATCCCGGCGTGCTCCTCGGAGTCCCCGAAGCTCTCGCTCAGGTACTGGCCGACCACCGTGTGGTACTCGATCCGCAGCTCGTGCGGGATGTTGTTGTAGAGGATCTCGCGGATCTTGGAGTGGTCGAAGTGGTAGTGGGGTCCGGCCGCGTGGATCAGATGATGCGCCTGTTCCAGGAACTGCAGGGTCTTCAGCAGCGTCATGCGCTCGATCGCCAGGCCCTTGAGGATGGTGCCGGAGTGGAAGACGTCGCCCTCGACCGCGCCCAGCTCGAGGATCTCGCGCTCGCGCTCGGCGAGCCGGCCCAGCCGCCGCATCACGACGTCGTACACCTTGTCGGGGATCAGCAGCTTGTCCACCGCGGTGGTCAGCGACCAGCGGCCGTCGCGGGGCGCAAGCACCTCCTCGGCGACCAGCAGCTTGAGGATCTCGACCATGAAGAACGGATTGCCCTCGGTCTCGCGGTAGAGCAGCGCCGGGAAGTCGCGGCCCCAGGTGTGCTCGGGATAGAGGCGGTCGAGGATGGCCGCGACGTCGTCGCGGCCGAGCCGGGAGAGCTCGATGCGATGGAAGCGCTCCTCGCGGCTCAGCAGCTGGAGCACCGCCGGCAGCGGGTGCGGACGGGCGCCGACCTCGGAGACGATCTCCTCGCTCCGGTAGGTCAGGATCAGCAGCTCGCGGCGGCGCGGCGCGCGGCGAGCGAGGTAGTGGAAGAGACGGATCGAGGCCTCGTCCGCCCAGTGCATGTCCTCGAGCACCAGCACCAGCGCCCGCTCGTCGGCGATGAACGCCACCAGCTGATCGAGGGCGTCCCACAGCTCCTCCTCGCTGGTCGGGCCGTTGGTCGCGAACGTGAAGTGGAGGAACCGGCTCAGCACCGGGAGCGAGCTGCCGAGCCGCGGGGCGCGGTCGAACAGGAACGTCTGCAGCGTCGCGGCGCTGGTGACGCCGCGCAGGGCGAAGTACTGGCGGAACGCCTCGGCGAACGGGTAGTAGGGGCTGCCGCCGCCGCCGAACATGCAGGACGAGGACAGCACGCGCGTCCCGGCCGGCCGGCAGCTCTGCCGCAGCTCCTCGATCAGCCGGGTCTTGCCCACCCCGGCCTCGCCGGAGATGCAGACCGCCGCCCCCTCGCCGCGCAGCAGGTCGTGATGCAGGCTGCGCAGCGTCTTCAGCGGGCGCTCGCGGCCCACCATGGGGGCGAGGAAGTGCTCGCGCCGGACGTCGTAGACCTCGTGGGTCGCGAGCAGGTCCAGCTCCTCGTGGACGCCGGCCCGCCGCCGCTGGTCGTGGTCGCGGAAGCGGACCAGGTCGTCGATCATCTCGTCCGCGTTCTGGTAGCGGGCATGCAGGGTCTTCATCATCGCCTTGAAGACGATGTGCTCCAGCTCCTCCGGCACGCCGGGGGTGAGCTCGCGGATCGTGATCGGGTCCTCGTGCAGGATGGCGTGGGCCACCGCGACGTCCCGGTCGCCGGTGAACGGCAGGTGGCCGGTGAGCAGCTCGTACATGAGCACCCCGAGCGAGAACAGGTCGGCGCGCCCGTCCACGTCGTCGCCCACCACCGACTGGGGCGACATGTACGCGGCGGTCCCGACCACCGAGCCGCGCTGGGTGAGGGTGCTGCCGCCCGACATCTTCGCCAGGCCGAAGTCCATCACCTTGATCAGGCCCTCGGGCGTGCGCTTGATGTTGGCGCCCTTGATGTCGCGGTGGACGATGCCCTTGAGGTGGGCGTCGCGCAGGGCGCGAAGGATCTCGAGCGACATCTCGAGCACCTCCGTCCACGGCAGCGGGCCGGCCGCGGCGAGCTCGCGCAGGGTCGGGCCCGGCACGTACTCCATGGCGAGGAACATCTCCTCGCCGTCCGAGCCGACCTCGAACAGGGTGGCGGTGTTCGGGTGGTTGAGGGCGGCCGCCGCCCGGCCCTCGGTCAGGAAGCGGCGGCGGGCCTCCGGGTCGCGGGCCAGCGCCGGCGGCAGCAGCTTGAGGGCGACCTGGCGGTTGAGCAGCTCGTCCTCGGCCAGGTAGACGACGCCCATGCCGCCCTCGCCGAGGACGGAACCGATCCGGTAGTGGGAGATGCGGGCGGGAACGGTGGCCATGCGGTCGCGACCTCGCGGCGCGCCCCGGGGCGGGGGCGCGGCCCAGCAGCGCGATGAGGGTAGCCCGCCGCGTCCCGGCACGCCACAGCCGAATCACCGCTCGCGCGGCTCCCGGCGGCGGTCACGGCCCGCCCCGCGCCGGTGGCGCGGCCGCGCCGTCGGCCGCGGAGCGGGCGAGCAGCACGACCCGCAGCCGCCCCGAGCGGCCGGTGCCCACGTGCCGCCATCCCGGCAGGCGGCCGGGGTCGTCCGCGATCTCCCGCCACGGTTCGAACCCGGGGCGCTCGAGCAGCCACTCGTTCGTGAGCGCCAGCGCGGCCACGTCCACCCGCCGCACCAGCGTCGCCAGGTCCGCCGGCCGGCGGGGGATCTGGACCACCGTGCGGTCGGCGTACCAGGCGACGAAGGCGCCGGCGTCGCTGGCGACCACCGTCCGGGGCGGGATCGCCTGCGCCAGCCAGCGCCCGCCGCCGCGCCACTCGCTCTCGGAGAACACGCCGCGGTCGCGCGCGCCGTGGACCGCCGACCAGCGCCAGGCGCGGGCGGTCTCCCAGCCCTGCGGGGCGGCGACCAGCAGCGCCGGCAGCGCGACCGCCGCGACCGGCAGCCGCGTCGCCCGGCCCGCCCGCTCGAGCGCGAGCGCGGCCGCCACCAGCATCAGCGGCAGGAGCGGCGCCAGATAGCGCGGGCTGGGCACGGTGACCGCGGCGAGCAGGGCGAGTGTGAGGCCGAAGCCGAGGGTGGCCGCGGCGGGCGCGCGCGACCGGCCCCGCAGGAGCGCCGCCGCGAGGCCGGCCGCCGCGAACGCCCCGGCCGGCCCGGCCTGGGAGAACAGGGCGAGCGCGAGCCGCGGCAGCGCCCCCGCCAGCTTCGCCGCCAGCGCCCCCGGGTGGGCGAGCAGCGTCGCCCACGGCGGGGGCGTCTCCAGCAGCACGGTGATCTCCACCGCCGTGAGCCCCGGCCCGAGCCCGGTCAGCAGGTAGGGGCGGGTCACGTCGGCGAGCGGATCGCCGACGGCGAGCCCCTTGTAGAGCGCCAGCGCCCCGGCGAAGGGAAGGAACGCCGCCAGCGCCACCGCCGTGGTCCGCAGGCGCGCGCCGGGCGCCGAGCGCACGGCGAGCGCGGCCAGCGCCACCGGGAGCAGCGGCGCCACCACCGGGCGCGTGAGGTGGGCGAGACCCAGCAGCGCGCCGAAGCGGAGCGGGCCGGGCGGCCGCCCGCGCGCCAGCTCCAGCACCAGCAGCGCGAGCAGCAGGGCGAAGGGGATCTCGGTCAGGCCCTCGCTCGCGTAGGCGAGCACGCCGCGGGCGACCGCCACCGCGCCGGCGGCCGCCAGCGCGACCGCGGGCGCCGCCCCGAGGGCGCGCGCGAGCGCCAGCGCGGTGGCCACCAGCGCCAGGTAGGCGAGGGCCGGCGGCACGAGCGTGGCGTCGCCGCCCACGCCGGCGAGCCGGAACGCGAGCGCGTCGAGCGCCGGCACCATCGGGTGCCCGAGCAGCAGCGGGAACGGCGGCCGCGCGCCCTCGCGCGCCTCGCGCGGCAGGATGAAGCGGGTGGCGGGTCGGCCGGTCCGCGCCCACTCGCGGCCGGCCACGGCGTACTCGGCGCTGTCGAACGTGACGCGGGCGCGGTCGACGCGACGCACGGTGAGCTCGAGCTGGGTCGCGATCACCAGCGCGGCGCCGGCGAGCGCGAGCACGCCGAGGCGCCCTGCCCGGCGGGGGGGCGGGCCTGGGGCCGGCGAAGGCGGGTTCCCCGGCGGCGTGGGCATGCGGTCTCGGCCTCGCGGTGCGGCGTGGGGGAGCCCCGAGCCTAGGCCCGCGCGCGGCGCG
>CAZKQE010000054.1:0-11333 GCA_964554725.1 uncultured bacterium | reverse complement strand
GGCACCCGCCCGTCCGGCGCCCCCGCCGCCCGCCGGCGCCACGCCGCGCGCCCGGCCGCGATCAGCGCCGCCGCCCATCCCGCCCCGGCGAGCAGGCCGAGCAGCCCGCGCGTCGCCAGCGTGTGGAGGTAGATCGAGTGGGCGTGGAACGGCAGCCCCGACCACTCGTGCCGCCAGTAGTCGGGGGTCTGGAAGCGGGTGAAGACCATCTCGAACAGGTCCGGGCCGTGGCCGGCGAACGGCCGGTCGCGCCAGGCGGCCAGCGCCGTGCGCCAGATCTCGAGCCGGCTGCTGCCGCTCCCGCCGCCGCCGGCGACCAGCTCCGCGAAGCGCTCGGCGACCAGCGACCCGAGGCCGCTCACCGCGACCCCGGTCGCCGCCGCCGCCAGCGCCAGCGCGGCGAGCGCCAGCGCCCGCGGGGTGAGGCGCGCCCCGCCGCGCTCGCGCAGCCCCAGCGCCGCCGCGGTCGCCACGCCGAGGGCGAGCCCGATCCAGGCGGCGCGCGAGAGGGTGAGCACGGTGACCACCGCGAGCAGCAGCGCGGCCGCCGCGCGCAGCCGGCGCCCCGCGCCGCCGGGCCCGGCGATCGCGAGCCCGACCGCCAGCGAGGCGAGCGCCGCGCTCAGGACGCCGAGCAGGTTCGGGTGCCCGAGGGTGGCGAAGGGTCGCACGTAGACGCCGGCGTAGACCGCCTGCCGCTGCCAGCGGAACGGGTCCTGGCCGAGCGCCTGCGCGATCGCGTAGAGGCCGACCAGCGACGCCAGCGCCAGCGCCAGGTCGAGCAGCGCCCGCGCCCGCCCCGGCCGAGCGAACGCGTCGCGGGCGGCGAAGTAGAGCCCGGCGAGCGCGGCCGAGGTCAGCAGCCCCTCGCGCTGCCGGGTCTCCCCCACCAGGCTCACGCGCGGCGAGACCGAGAGCAGCGTGGTCGCCCCCTCGACCGCGAGCCACGCGACCACCGCGAGGTCGAGCGGGCCCCAGCTTCGCGGGCGCCCGGCACGGCCGGCGATCACGCCCAGCGCGAGGGCGCCGAGCCCGCACACCCGCACGACCTCGATCTTGGGGGTCTCGAACTGCTCGAGCAGCCCGGGCATGAACACCAGCGTCGAGCCCGCGAGGGCGACCGCGACCCAGAGCATGATGCGCGGACTCTACGGGGAGGGCGACGACGCCTCAACCCGGGCGGCGCGCCGCCGTCAGCCGGGCCCTCGCTCGCCGCGTCCGCCGTTCGGCCGCCCGCCGGTCGCCGCCTCGTCGGCGTGATGCTTGATGATGCGCGCTTCGGCGATGAAGACCACCTCCTCGGCCACGTTCGTCGCCAGATCGGCCACCCGCTCGAGGTTGCGCGCCACCAGGATCAGGTCCATCGCCCGCGTGATGGTCGCCGGATCCTCCATCATGTACGAGAGCAGCTCGCGGAAGAGCTGCCGGTTGAGCTCGTCCACCTCGTCGTCGCGGCGGCACAGACGGCGGGCGGTGACGGCATCGCGGCGCACGAACGCGTCGAGCGCGTCGCGCAGCATCGAGCCGGCGAGGTCCGCCATCCGCGGGATGTCCACCAGCGGCTTGAGCGCCGGCGCCTCCGCGAGCCGCTCGGCGCAGGCGGCGATGTTGACGGCGTGGTCGCCGATGCGCTCGAGGTCGTTCGAGATCTTGAGCGCGGCGGTGATCGAGCGCAGGTCGGCGGCCAGCGGCTGCCGCAGGGCGAGCAGGCCCACGCAACGCTCCTCGATGTCGATCTCGAGCCGGTCGATGGCATGATCGTCGGCGCGCACCTCGCGCGCGAGCGCGGCGTCGCGGCGCCCGAGCGCCGCCACCGACTTCTCGATGATCGCCTCGGCGCGCCCGCCCATCAGCAGCAGCTGATTCTTGAGCGCATCGAGCTCCTGGTCGAAGTGTCGTTCCATCCGCTGCCTTCCCTCCGCCGGACCCGGGGGTCCCGCCGCGATCAGCCGAACCGGCCGGTGATGTAGTCCTCGGTCAGCTTCTCCCGCGGGCTCGTGAACAGCCGCGCGGTCGTGTCGTGCTCGATCAGCTCGCCGTTCAGCATGAACGCGGTGTGGTCCGAGATGCGCGCCGCCTGCTGCATGTTGTGGGTGACGACCAGGATCGTGTAGCTCGCCTTGAGGGTGAGCACCAGCTCCTCGATGCGCGCGGTCGCCGTCGGGTCGAGGGCCGAGGCGGGCTCGTCCATCAGGATGACCTCGGGCTCGACCGCGAGACAGCGGGCGATGCACACGCGCTGCTGCTGGCCGCCCGAGAGCTGGAACGCCGAGCGCTCGAGACGGTCCCGGACCTCGTCCCAGATCGCCGCCCGGCGCAGGCTCTGCTCGACCCGCGCCTCGAGCTCGGCGCGGTCATGGAGTCCCAGCATGCGGAGCCCGAAGGCGACGTTCTCGAAGATGGACTTGGGGAACGGGTTCGGGCGCTGGAACACCATGCCGACCCGGCGGCGCAGCTCGACCGGGTCGGCCTCGCCGACCGGGCGCCCGGCGATGCGGATCTCCCCCTCGGTCCGCACGCCGGGGATGAGGTCGTTCATCCGATTGAAGGAGCGGAGCAGCGTGCTCTTGCCGCAGCCCGAGGGGCCGATGATCGCGGTGACCGAGTGCGGCGCGACGCCGAGGCTCACCCGTCGCAGCGCCGGATGGCTGCCGTAGAAGAGGCTGAAGTCGCGCGTCGCGAGCATCGCGGCCCCGCTCCCGGCGGTCGGCGGTGCCGCGGTCGCGCCCTCGCGCGCCACCGGCACCGGCGCCGGCCGCGCAGCCGGCGTCCGCCCGGCGGTCGGCGGCGCGGCGGTCGCGTCCTCGGCGCGTACGGGGTCGGACACGGTCATCCTCTCCCCGCGAGCCGCGCGCGCATGCGCGAGCGCAGCAGGATCGCGGCCAGGTTGAGGAGCAGGGTGAGCAGCAGCAGCACCATCACGGTGCCGTAGAGCAGCGGGCGGGTCGCGTCCACGTCGGGCGACTGGGTCGAGAGCACGTAGATGTGGTAGCCCAGCTCCATGAACTGGTCGGTGGGCGAGGTCGGCAGGTAGGGCAGGTAGTAGGCCGCCCCGGTGAACAGGATCGGGGCCACCTCCCCGGCGCCCCGCGAGACCGACAGGATCGCGCCGGTCAGGATCCCCGGCATCGCCTGCGGGAGCAGCACCGTGCGGATCGTCTGCCAGCGGGTGGCGCCCAGCGCCAGCGAGGCCTCGCGCATCTCCCGCGGAACGGTGCGCAGCGCCTCCTCGGCGGTGACGATGACCACCGGCAGGTTGAGCAGCGCCAGGGTGAGCGCCGCCCAGATGAGCGCCGGCTGGCCCCACACCACGTCGAGCCCCGCCGCGCGGTCGATGTGGCGGCCCACGAACTGGATGAAGAAACCGAGTCCGAACAGCCCGAACACGATGCTCGGCACCCCGGCCAGGTTGTGAACGGAGAAGCGGACCGCACGCGTGAACCCGGCCTCGGGCCGCGCATACTCGTGCAGCCAGATCGCGGCGCCGACCCCGAACGGCACCAGGGCGACGATCATCAGCAGGACCAGTGCGACCGTGCCGAAGATCGCGGGGAAGATGCCCCCCTCGGTCATCCCGTGCCGCGGCACGCCGCTCAGGAACTCCCAGGTCAGCGTGCGCGTCCCGAACCAGGCGACGTTGCCGAGGATGATGGCGACCATCAGCACGATGAGCGCCGCCGCGAACGCGGTGAGCGCGGTGAAGGCCGGGCCGGCAAGGTCGCGCGGGCGCTCCTGGACCCGCGGCGGCAGGGCGCCCGGCAGGGTCGTCACGCTCATGCGCCCGCCAGCCGTCGGCGCAGGCGCTCGACGAACAGACCCGCGACGACGTTGATGACGAACGTGGTGAGGAACAGGACCGCACCGAGGAAGAACAGCGTCGCGTAGTGCGGGCTGCCGACCACCACCTCGGCCAGCTCGGCGGCGATGGTCGCCGAGAGCGTGCGTACGGAGTCCAGGGGGCTGCCGGAGATCATCGCCGCGTTGCCCGAGGCCATGAGGACGATCATCGTCTCGCCCACCGCGCGGGAGAGGCCCAGCAGGATGCCGGCCGACACCCCGGCGCCGGCCGCGGGCAGGGTCACGTTCCACGCGGTCGCCCAGCGGGAGGCGCCGAGCGCCAGCGAGGCCTCGCGGTAGGAGCGCGGCACCGCGCGCAGGGCGTCCTCGCACACGCTGAAGATGGTCGGGATGACGCCGAGCCCGAGCGCGAAGCCGGCGTTGAGCGCGTTGAGCCGCGACACCGCCCCGGTGAGCGACTGGACCCAGGACGCCAGGACGATGAGGGCGAAGAAGCCGAGCACCACCGAGGGGATCCCCGCCAGCAGCTCGACCACCGGCTTGAGCGCCTCGCGCACCCGCGCGGTCGCGAACTCCGACACGTAGACGGCCGCCAGCACCGCGACCGGGACGGCGAACGCCATCGCCACCACCACCACCTTGAGCGTGCCGAGCAGCAGCGGCGCGATGCCGTACTTGGGCACGTCGCCGACCGGCTGCCAGAGCGGGGTCGCGAGGAAGGCGGCGAGGCTCGCCTCCTTCCGCGTCTCGGGGTCGAGCAGCACCGGCAGCGCCTCGCGCAGGACGAACACGATGAGCAGCAGCAGGCCCGCCACCGCGCTGAACGCGCACAGGCGCAGCAGCGCGTCGATCACCGCCTCGCGCGCGCGCAGCGCGCGCGGCCGCACGCCCCGGGGGAGGGGGCGCAGGGCGGGCAGGCCCGGGGCGACCGTGGCCGCCGGCGCGGAGTCAGCGGACGGGGAAATAGCCGACCTGCGTGGTGAGCGACTGCCCCGCGGGCGAGAGCACCCAGTCGATGAACGCCCGGGCCTCGCCCGACGGGCGGACCCGCGTGTAGAGGTAGAGGTCGCGCGTCACCGGGTAGCTGCCGTCCTTCACCGTGGCCGCCGAGGGCAGCACGGCCGGGCTCGCGGCGTCCTTCTTCACCGCGCACTCCTGGATGCCCTTCGCGTAGGCGGCCCCGCCGTAGCCGATCCCGTTCGGATCCTTCGCCACCGCGTTCACCACCGCGGCGGTGCCCGGCAGGGTCTGGCAGCGGGGCGAGTAGTCGCGTCCGAGCAGGACGTGGTCCTTGAAGTAGACATAGGTGCCGGAGCTGTTCTCGCGCCCGTAGAGCACGATCTGCGCGTCCGGCCCGCCCACCTGCTTCCAGTTCGTGACGGCGCCGGTGTAGATCTCGCGCAGTTGGACGAACGACAGCTCCTTCACCGGGTTCCGCTCGTGCAGGTAGATCGAGAGCCCGTCCTTGGCGACCGGGATCTCGATCCCCATCGTCTGGTAGCGGTCGCGCAGCTTGCGCTTCTCGTCGGGCTTCATCGGGCGCGAAGCCATGCAGATCTCGGTGGTGCCGTTGATGAGGGCCGCGATGCCGGTGCCCGAGCCGCCGCCCGTCACCTGGATGATGCTCCCCGGATGGGCGGTCATGTACTGCTCGGCCCAGCGCTGGCCGAGGATCACCATGGTGTCCGAACCCTTGACCGTGAGCCCGCGCGCGGCGTGGCCCGGCCCGGCGAGGGCGACGGCGAGCAGGGTCGCCGCGAAGATCCGTCGTGTGCCGTGCATGAGAGGTCCTCCTAGAACTTGTGCTGGACCTGTACGGTCCACAGGTTGTCGGCCGGGTCGGCGCCGCGGGCGGCGGGGCTCGCGGCGTCGAAGCGCGCGGAGCCCGAGGGCCCCGGTCGGGTGGTGGGCGCGTCGTACGACACGCTCACCCGCGTGAAGCCGTCGTAGAACCAGTGGAGCCCTGCGCCGACGCGGCGGAAGTGATCCAGGTCGAGGTCGGTGTTGGGGTCGTAGACGTCGTAGCGGGCGGCGAACTGGAACTTCCCGCCCAGGTTCTGCACCCACATCGCGTACCCGCCCAGCATGTCGGTCGCGAAGTGCGCCGGGTCGGCGCCGGCGACCAGCAGCCGGGGGCTCGCCGAGCTCGACGTCGTCATCGTCCGCACCGAGTCGGGATTGACCTCCCTGCCGCGGTAGAGCTCGCCGCGCAGCGACCCGCCGCCCAGCGCCGGCAGCTCGTAGTAGAGCTGGACGTCGACACCCAGCCGCGTCTTCTCGGTCTCGACGTCGGGACCGGTCAGCGGGACCAGGTTGCGGCCCTCGTACCAGGAGACCGCCGCGTCCACGGTGCCCTGGGAGAAGCGGGCGCGCGCCAGCCAGTCCTTGCGCCGGGTCGGGTCGGTGGTCGGGAAGTCGGGGTGGTTGACGCCGCCCCCGTTCAGCACCGCGACCACGGTCTCGAAGCGCGGCGTCCACTGGCTCACCAGCTTGACCCCGCGGTCGCGTTCCCCGGCGAAGAGCACGTTCTCGGCGCGCGAGCGCTCGGGCAGCTCGCGGACGCTCGAGGACCGTTCGATCTCGTAACCGAACGGCACGTTCATCTGCCCCACCGTGAGCGCGTGCTGGTGGAGCGGCGTCCACGGGTCGAGCAGGGTGACGTAGGCCTCGAGCAGCCGGATCGTGCGGTCGGTGCCGCCGTCGAAGTAGACGACCGCCTGGCTGAGCGGGCTCGAGTCGTAGGTCAGCTTGAGCCGGCCGCGGCGGATGTAGAAACGCTCGTTGTTGGCCGGGGTCGCGACCGGCGGCGTGCCCGAGACGCGGACGCTGTCGTCGCGGTTCTCCGCCGTCTCCCAGCGCGCCTGGATATAGCCCGAGAACTTGAACTTCCTGAGCTTGTCGGTGTCGGCCTGCAGGGTCTGGAGCTGCTCCGTCATCCCCTCGAGGCGGCCGTGCAGCTCGTCCACCGTCGAACGCTCGTCCGCGGGCGGCGTCGCCGCGTCCTGGGCATGGCCGGTCACGGGGCCGAACGCCACCGCGAGGCCCCAGGCGAGGGCGACGCACCGTGTGATCCTCGTCACCGGTACCTCCGATCGGACCCCGGGGCCCGGCGGCGGGCCCTTCCCGCGCCGTGCGCCCTTGCTGGATCCGGGGAGAATGCTAGGCGGCCGGGATGGCCGGGGGATCTCGGCGGTGTTTCGGCGGGGTGAATTGGCCCGCGGCGCGGGCCGGCGGTGGAGGCGCCGCCTTCAGACCGCGACGGCGGGCGGCGGGGCCGGCGGGAGCTCGAACCGGAACGTCGTGCCGCGGCCGAGGGCGCTCTCGACCGTCACCCGGCCACCGTGCAGGGCCAGGATGTGGCGGACGATCGAAAGGCCGAGGCCGGTGCCCCCCTTCTCGCGCGAGCGCGCCTTGTCCACGCGATAGAAGCGCTCGAAGATCCGCGGCACGTCCTCGGGCGGGATGCCCGGCCCGCTGTCCTCGACCTCGCACCAGGCGCGCGGACCGGCGCGGCCCACCCGCACGCGGACGCCGCCGCGCTCGGTGTACTTGATGGCGTTGTCGAGCAGGTTGGCGATCACCTGATCGATCCGCAGCCGGTCCGCCAGCACCGGGGTGGGCTCCCCCGGTTCGAGCGAGATCGTGAGCCCGGCCTGTCCGGCGCGGTCGCGCAGGGTCGTCACCTGCCGCTCGACGGCCTCGCGCAGGTCGAACGGCTCGCGGCGGAGCCGCATGTCCGGGCGTTCGAGGTCCGCCAGGGACAGGAGGTCGTCCACCAGCCGCTGGAGCCGCTCGGCCTGGTCGCGGATGATGCGTACGAAGCCCTCCCGGTGCTCGGCGTCGTCGAGGCCGCCGTCCAGCAGCGTCTCGGCGTAGCCGCGCAGCGACGTCAGCGGGGTCTTCAGCTCGTGGGACACGTTCGCGACGAAGTCCTGCCGCACCTGGTTCAGCCGCTCGACCTCGCTGAGGTCGTGCAGCACCAGGAGCACCGCGCCGTCCTCCTCCCCCCGCAGGCGGGTCGCGGTGGCGCGCACCTTCCGCTGGCGTGGCGTCCACAGGCGCAGGTCGGCCTCGACCGGCTGCCGGCCGGCCTGCGCGGCCCGCACCAGGTCCGTCATCTCCGGCGATCGCGCGAACTCCTGGAACGGCGTCCCGGCCTCGGGGGCGAGCGGCATCCCGAGGATCCCGGCCAGGGCCTGGTTGGCATGGACCAGCCGCCCGTCGGCGTCGATGAGCGCCACCCCGTCGCTCATGTGCGAGAGGATGCGCTCGCGCTCGTCGCGGCCGCGCTCGAGCCCCTCGAGGCGCACCCGCAGCTCGGCGGCCATCGTGTTGAGGGCGGCGCCCAGCCGCCCCAGCTCGTCGCCCGGCAACTCGCGCGCGCGTGACGTCGTGTCCCCGGCGCCGATCCGTGCCGCCACCCGGGCCAGCTCCCGCGCGCGGCGGGACTGGGAGTCGGCGAGCCGGTAGGCGAGCGGGATGCTGATGAGCAGGGCGATCGCGGCCGCCAGCAGGGAGTGGCGCAGCAGCGCCGCGCGCAGGTCGTCCACCAGCGCCAGGGGTTCGGCGAGCCGCAGCGCCGCGAGCTCGCCCGGCCGCGGGAGCGGCACCGCGACGTAGATGAGGTCGCGGCCGACGGTCCGGCTGGAGCGCACCGCGCGGCCGACACGGTCGGCGAGGGCGGCGCGGAACTCGGGCCGGCCGGCGTGGTTCTCGACCCCGGCGAGCCCCTCGCGGGGGACGTCCGAGTCCCCGCGCACGCGACCGGACGCGTCGATCAGGGTCACCCGCAGGCCGAGCGCGCGGCCCAGCGAATCGGCGAGCTCCGGCGCCCGCTGCGCGGCGGCCGCCCCCGGGCCGGCGAGCGCGCCCGCGCTGCGCTGCGCCATCCGCTCGAGGCCGGCCTGCTGGCGTTCGATCAGCCACTGCCGCTGTTCCCGGCTCGCCATCACGGTCATGATGGCGAGCGCCGCGACGACCAGCAGGGCGTGGGCCGCGAGCAGCCGCCCGCGCAGCGACAGCACCATGAGCGTGGCTCCGGTCGCAGGGCGCCGGCCCCGGGGGGCGGCGCCGGTCAGGGTCCGGCGGGAGGTCCGGGGCGGACCAGCTTGTAGCCGGCCCCGGTCACCGTCTCGATCAGGTCGCTGCCGCCTTCCAGCTTGGCGCGCAGCCGGCGGACGTGGACGTCCACGGTGCGGCTCTCGCCCACGTAGTCGTACCCCCAGACCTTCCGCAGCAGCTCCTCCCGGGTCGAGACCCGGCCCGGCCGCGCGGCGAGGAAGGCGAGCAGGTCGAACTCCCGGCGGGTGAGCTGGAGCGGCCGCCCGCGCCAGGTCGCCTCGTGCGCCTGGGGATCCACCCGCAACTCGCCGACCTCGAGCGTCCCGCCCTCCCGCTCGGGCCGGGCGCGCCGGAGCAGGGCCTTGAGCCGGGCGACGAGCTCGCGGGGGCTGAAGGGCTTCGTCAGGTAGTCGTCGGCGCCGTGCTCGAACCCCAGGAGCTTGTCCATCTCGGCCGAGCGCGCGGTCAGCACCAGCACCGGCAGGTCGCGGGTGGCCGGCTCCGCGCGCAGCTCGCGCAGCACCTCGAGGCCGCTGCGGCCCGGCAGCATGAGGTCGAGCACCAGCGCGTCGGGACGGACGGCGAATGCCTGGCGGAGCCCCTCCTCCCCCTCCGGGGCCGGCAGCACCCGGAACCCGGCGCGCTCGAGGTTGTAGCGGATGAGGTCGCGGATCTCCCGCTCGTCCTCGATCACCATCACGGTCCCGGCCATGGCTCCCTCCAGCGGCGCGGCGATGCTACGGGCGGCGGTCCTGCAGGGTCAATCGTCCGGGCGCCCGGCGCCCGCCGCGCGCGAATCCGGGCTCGCATCGCCCGCCCGCTCCCGCTACTCTGCGGGGCACACGCCGCGAAGCGATCGCCGGACCCGCACGGGAGGAGCCTTGAAAGAGCTGCGTTCCTGGACCACGAAGGATTCCGCCGCCCTCTACAACGTCGCCGGCTGGTCGAGCGGCTACTTCGGGATCAACGACGCCGGCCACGTCGAGGTGACGCCGTCGGGGCCCGAGGGGCCGAAGCTCGACCTCTACGACCTGGTGCAGGACCTGCAGCGGCGCGGGCTCGGCATGCCGCTCCTCATGCGCTTCTCCGACATCCTCCACAGCCGCGTGCGGGCGCTGGTGGACTGCTTCGGCAACGCGATCCGGGAGTACGGCTACCGCGGCCGCTATCGCGGCGTGTACCCGATCAAGGTGAACCAGCAGCACCAGGTGGTCGAGGAGCTGGTCGAGTTCGGCCGCCCCTACGGCCTCGGGCTCGAGGCCGGCTCCAAGCCCGAGCTGCTCGCCGCCCTCGCGCTGCTCGACAGCCCGGACGCGCTGCTGGTGCTCAACGGCTACAAGGACGTGGACTACGCCGAGACCGCGCTGCTCGCCCAGAAGCTGGGCCGCCACCCGATCGTCGTCATCGACCGCTACCGCGAGCTCGACATGCTGCTCCAGGTGTCGCGGCGGCTCGGGATCCGCCCCCACATCGGCGTGCGGGCGAAGCTGACGACGCGCGGGGCCGGCAAGTGGATGGAGTCCACCGGCGACCGTTCGAAGTTCGGCCTCACCGCCACCGAGCTGGTGAGCCTGGTCGAGAAGCTGCGCGAGGCGAACATGCTCGACTGCCTCGAGATGCTGCACTTCCACATCGGCTCGCAGATCTCCTCGGTGCGGGCGATCAAGGACGCGATGCGCGAGGCGTGCCGCATCTACGTCGAGCTGGCGACCGCCGGCGCCGGCCTCCGGTTCATCGACGTCGGCGGCGGGCTGGGCGTGGACTACGACGGCTCCTCGACGAACTGGTCCTCCTCGACGAACTACACGATGCAGGAGTACGCGAACGACGTGGTCTCGACCATCCAGGAGGCGTGCGAGACCGCCGGGATCGAGCATCCCGACATCCTGAGCGAGTCGGGGCGCGCGCTGGTCGCGCACCACTCGGTGCTGGTGTTCAACATCCTCGACGTCAACGAGGTGCTCGCCGGCCAGGCGCCGCCGACCGTGGACGAGAGCGAGCACGCGGTGATCCACCAGCTGCTCGAGACCTGGCGCTCGGTGACGCGCAAGAACTTCCAGGAGGCCTACCACGACGCCCTCCAGCTCAAGGAGGAGGCGACCAACCTGTTCAACGTCGGGCTGCTCGACCTGAAGGGCCGGGCGCGCGTCGAGCAGCTGTTCTGGGGCTGCTGCGAGGCGATCCTCAAGATCATCCGCGAGCTCGACTACGTGCCCGACGACCTCGAGGGCCTCGAGAAGGGCCTCGCCGACACCTACTACGGCAACTTCTCGGTGTTCCAGTCGGCGCCCGACCACTGGGCGGTCAAGCAGCTGTTCCCGATCGTGCCGCTCCACCGGCTCAACGAGCGGCCGACGCGGCGCGGCGTGATCGCCGACCTCACCTGCGACTCGGACGGCAAGATCGACCAGTTCATCGACCTGCGCGACGTGAAGAGCTCGCTCGAGCTGCACCCGGTGGACGGCAAGCCCTAC
>CAZKQE010000053.1:0-11396 GCA_964554725.1 uncultured bacterium | reverse complement strand
GGGCTCGAGTTCGATCATGTGCTCGAGTACGCCCGCGGCGGCGAAGCGGACGTGTCGGGCATCCGGCTGCGCTGCCGGGCGCACAACCAGTACACGGCCGGGCTCACGTTCGGGAGCGAGTTCATGCGGCACCGGCGCATCGCGGCGCGCGCGGCGCGGGGCAGGGCGCGGGTGGAGTCCCGCGAGGCCTCGCGCGCGGCGGCCCACGGGGGATCCTGATCCCTGGCGGCTGCCGCATGCCGATGGCTGGAGCAGGAGCGTGGGACGGGACGACGGCGCGGCGTGGCCGCGCGGCGACGTGGCCGCGTGTCGGCGGCCCCCGCGCGCGGCCGGAGCTACGTCCGCGCGCGCGACCCCGGTCGCCCCCACATCAGGGCGATCATCCCGGCCAGCCCGACCAGACCGGCGCACAGGAGCAGCGCCGCGCGCGTGCCCTGGGAGCGGGTCAGGAAGCCGGCCACGGTGCCGCCGAGCAGGAACACGAGCCGCATCAGGAAGTCGCGGGCGCTGAACACCCGCCCGCGCTGGCGCGGCTCGGTGCCCTCCTGGAGCAGGGTCTCCGAGAGCACGAACGCCGGCGCCGCGGCGAGGCCGATGACCAGCCCGGCCACCGCGAACACCGCGAGCCGGCCCGAGACGGCGAAGGTGACCATGCCGGCGGCGACGACCAGCAGTCCGCCGCCCAGCAGCCACGCCCGCCGGACGCGCCGCCCGCCGGCGTTCACCCACCAGGTGCCGACGGCGCTGCCGATGCCGAGCACCAGCAGCAGCATGCCGACCCGCTCCATGCCGGGCGAGTCGGTGGCGCGCTGGATGTGGGGGTTGCCGGCCGCGTTCAGGAACCCGCCGCCCACCCACACCGCGGCCAGCGTCACCAGCGCCAGCCCCACCTGCGAGCTGGAGCGCACCAGGTGCCAGCCCTCGCCGACCTCGCGGGCGTAGGCGCGCAGGGAGACCTCGGGCCGCCGGGCGTGGTGCTCGTGCGGCCGGTAGCGGATCAGCCACAGCGAGACCACCGAGGCCAGGTAGGTCACCGCGTTGACGTAGATCACCGGCTCCCAGCCGAGCCGGTCCACCATCCAGCCGCCCAGCGGGGCGCCCAGCGAGGTCGCGAGCACGCCGGCCAGGGCGAGCAGGGCGTTGGCGGCCAGCAGCTGCCGCGGCGCCACGATCTCGGGGGTGATCGCGCTCTTCGTCGGGGTGAAGAACACGTTGCAGGTGAAGAGCAGGAACACCATGACGTAGACGGTCAGCATGCTGTGGAACGAGGCGTAGAGCACCGGCAGCAACGCGACCAGTCCCGCCCGCAGCAAGTCCGAGACGATGAGCACCCGGCGCAGGTTCCAGCGGTCCACCCAGGCGCCGGTGAAGGGGGCGAACAGCAGCACCGGGGCCGCCATCACGTTCGCCAGCACCGCGAGCAGCACCGGGGCGTCGCGGTCGGCGAAGTGGTTCGTGTGGGCGGCGACCAGGCCGAGCAGCGCCAGGTAGCTGAGCCGCTCGCCGAGGATCGAGATCAGCTGGCCCCACCACAGGGCGGCGAAGTCGCGCTGGCGGAGCAGCGGACGCGGGTCGTCGGGGTGGGTCATCGGGTACGGGGCGGCCTCAGCCGCGGTTCGCGTCCCGGCGCTCGAGGGCGCGCGCGATCGCCACCGTGCGGTGGAACGCCGTCGCCAGCGAGGCGACGCCGATGAACGCCACCACGCCGAGCAGCAGCCGCCCGGGGGGCCAGCCGGCGCGCGCGACGAGCAGCGGGTCGAGCAGCGCGGCGAGGGCGAGCAGCACCAGCCGCTCGGCCCGCTGCATGAGCCCGCCCTTGTAGTGCACCCCGAGCCCCTCGCCGCGCGCGCGGGCGTAGCTCACCAGCAGCGAGCCGCCGAGGGCGAGCACCGTCGCGAGCACGCCCCACGCCGAGCCGCGGAACCACAGCGCGAGGCCCGCGAAGGCGAAGGTCTCGGCGAAACGGTCGAGGGTGGAGTCGAGGAAGGCGCCGGCGTCGGAGGCGATGCCGCGGGCGCGGGCGATGCGCCCGTCGAAGATGTCGGCCGCGCCGCCGAGCAGCACCAGCCAGCCGGCCGCGGCGAAGGCGCCGAGCGCGAACGCCGCCCCGGCGGCCGCCCCGAACGCCACGCCGATCCAGTTGAAGGCGATCGGCGGCACGCCGAGCGCGAGGAACGCGCGCTCGAGCGGCCCGATCACCCACATGAGCCAGTCGCGCACCCAGTGGCCGAGGATCGCCGTCGTCGGCCGGCGGGCGACGTCGGGGTCGCCGGGCCGGCCGCGCGACACCACGGCGTAGACCGGCATCGTGGCGAGCAGCGCCAGCGCGGCGGCCACCCCCAGCGTGCCCGCGTCGGCGCTCACGTCGTCCTCCGTCCGGAGCGGCGGGCGACGAAGCGCAGCACGCGCGGCCACAGGAACAGCAGCGGCCAGCGCCGCTCGCGCGCGCTCAGCTCGATCCGTTCGCCGGAGCGCCGCTCGACCTTGCGGACCACGTAGTCGAGCCAGTCGTCGTAGAGCGCGACGTACTTGAGCCAGCGCAGCGTCGCGCGCGCCTTGCTCCAGCCGAACCAGGCGCGGGCGAACGCGCGGGCGGGGGCGCCCGGCGGGCGCAGGTCGCGGTAGCCGTCGCCCGCGGCCGCGAGCTCCCCGGCCGCCACGCGGGACGCGAGCAGGGCCTCGAAGGAGGGCAGCAGGACCGGGGCCTGCGCGTCCACCAGCACGTCCACGTGCTGCGCCGCCTCGGGCCGGATCTCGCCGGCGTAGGACACCGCGAGCAGCGTGCGCGCGTACGCGCGGGCGTCGAACCGGGGGGGCAGGAACGGGCGGCCCCAGGCGAAGGTGCCCCGGCGGGCGGAGGCGACGGCGTCGGTCACGCGCGCGCGGGCGTCCCCGTCGCGGGCGTGGACCAGATGGGTCTGCTGGAACAGCCGGGCGCGCACGAAGTGGTCGCGCGGCCGCGGCGAGCAGGCGCGCGCGAGGTCGGCGGCGCTCAGGACGCAGCACTTGGCGGTGCGGCCGCCGTCCGCGGCCGGCGCGGTGACGGCGATCACGTTGGGCGGCAGGATGCGGTTGAGGAACGCGGCCCGGCCGGCCGGGAATCCGCCCGGCCGGGCCGCGGCGAGCGCCCGGTAGGCGGCCCGGTAGTCGTCCACGACGACGAAGAAGTCCCAGGCGCTGTCGGGACCGGTCGCGGCGCTCTGGGCGTGGGAGCCGTAGTGGAGCAGCGCCACCGTGGCGGGGCCGAACGCGCGGGCGAGGAAGGCCGCGAGCCGGACGGCCTCGGCGCCCACCGGCTGGTCGAGGCCGAGCGGCAGCGCCGCGCGCAACGCCGCGTCATCCGACCAGCGAGGCGCGGGGGGCAACGGGGGCCGGGGGGGAGGCGGGGAGGCCCGCGCCGGCGCGCCCGCGCAGGCGGTCGAGCTCGGCGGCCATCGCGGCGCGCAGCGACTCGATGAACGCGTCGTGCTCGGCGCGCCCGGCCGGGATGGCGAAGGGGCCGAGCACCCGGACCTCGATCCGGGCGCCGCGGAGACGGAACGCGATGTCGGAGAAGCTGCGGAGCCGCCACGCGCCGTCGATGACGAGCACGTAGACCGGGTGCCCGGCCGCGTGGCGGAACATCAGCTTGAGTCCCTGGGTCATGAACGGCTGCAGCTCGCCGTCCGGGGACCGGTGCCCCTCCGGATAGAGGAGCAGGGTGCGCTCGCCGCGCGCCACGGCCTCGGCGGCGGCGGCCATCGCCGCGTGCTCCGCGCGCGTCGCCCGCTCGCCCTGACGCAGCGCCGGGAAGTCCGCCAGGCGCGAGAGTCCCGAGATGCCCGGGAACCCGCGCGTGTAGCGGGCGCGGATCGGGATGACCGGGAACGGGCCGCGGATCAGCGCCACGCCGGCGGGGATGTCCAGCAGCGACTGGTGGTTCATCACCGCGATCAGCGGCACCGCGGGCAGGGGGTCCGGCAGCTCCACCCGCAGTCCCCCGATCCAGCGCGCGGTCCCCAGCACCCAGTGCGCCTGGGCCCGGAACCACCAGCGCAGCATCCCGGGGCGCCACTTGGGGTTGAGGGCGAACAGGGGGCGCAGGACCAGCGCCTGGACGGGCGCCATGACGAACACCAGATAGATGGAGTAGATTACCGCGAATGCCAGACTCTGCGCCGCACGAATCACGGGTCCTCCGCCGGTGCGACGGTGATGGTCGGACGCCGCGAAGGGGGATCCAGGCAATCGGAGGTCGATGATGCCGGTCAAGCCGCACGCTCCGTCGCATGTCCAGGGCGATCCGTTCGACTACGACTACAGTAGCTTCTACTACTCGTCAAGCGACGACGTCTTCGCCATCCTCGAGCCGTACACGGAGTGGTACGACGACGCGCAGCTCCGCGGGTACTACCTCTACGGGCAGCCGATGTCGTCGCGTCCGACGACGCGCGTCGAGCTGCAGGAGAAGCTCGAGCAGCGCCGCCTCAACCTGCTGAACCTGTCCTCGTACAACTACCTGGGGCTCTCCTACCGGCCCGAGGTCATCGAGGCGGCGAAGCGGGCGCTCGACCGGTACGGGATGGGCGCCGCCGGTTCGCCGGTGCTGTCCGGCACCATGGACGTTCACCTCGAGCTGGAGCGCGAGCTCGCCCAGTTCAAGAACAAGCCGGCCTGCATGCTGTTCCCGACCGGCTACAGCACGAACCTCGGCCTCATCCAGGGCATCATGCGGCCCGGTGACCTCATCGTCGCCGACCAGAACTCGCACGCCAGCATCGTGGACGGGGCGATCCTCTCCAAGGCGGACGTGCGGTTCTTCCGCCACAACGTTCCCGAGGACCTGGAGCGGAAGCTGAAGCACGGGACCGGGAAGAAGCTGGTGATCGTCGAGGGCGTCTACTCGATGGACGGGGACGTCTGCCGGCTGCCCGAGATCGTCGAGATCGCGAAGAAGTACGACGCCCGCATCCTGATCGACGAGGCCCATTCGACGTTCATCTACGGCGAGAACGGTCGCGGCGTCGCCGAGGTCTACGGGCTCGAGGACCAGATCGACATCCACGTCGGCACCCTCTCCAAGGCGCTGGGCGGGCAGGGGGGGTACGTCGCCGGCTCACCCAGCCTCTACAAGTACCTGGAGGGGTTCGCGCGCTCGCGCCTGTTCTCGTGCGCGCTCTCGCCGGTGGTCGCCTCGGGCGTGCTCGAGGCGCTGCGCATCGCCGCCCGCGAGCCGGGGCTGCGCGGCCGTCTGTGGGCCAACGTCGCCCACATCCGCCGCCTGCTGCGCGAGGAGGGGATCGACGTCGGCGAGTCCACCTCGCAGGTGATCCCGGTGATGATCCGCAACGACCGGCGCATCTTCGAGATCGGTCACCGGCTCCAGCGCGCCGGGCTCTACCTGCAGCCGATCGTGTTCCCGGCGGTCGCCAAGCACCGTTCGCGCTTCCGCATCTCGGTCTCGGCGGCGCACACCCACGACCAGCTGAACGAGGGGGTCGCCATCCTCGCCCACGTCCTGCGCGAGGAGGGTCTGCTGTGAGCGGCGCGCCGGCCGAGGCGCCGCGCCTCTTTCACTACCGCGACGCGATCAACGGGTTCTTCGAGTTCCCGACCGAGAACGCGCGCGCGATCCTCCCGCACGGGCTGCAGCCGGTGGAGCCCCGGCACGGCATGAGCATCCTCACCGTGACCGCCTTCGAGTTCCACGACAGCGCGGTCGGCGTCTACAAGGAGATCGCCCTGTCGGTGATCGTCCCGCCCCGCATCGGGCACGGAGAGACGATGCCGCGCGCCGCGATGTACCCGTTCCTGGTCGGCACCACCACCCCCGAGTCCCGGCAGCACGGGATCGAGGTGTGGCACCTGCCGCACTTCCCGGAGGACCTCGACGTGCGCTTCGAGCGCGGGGAGGGGCGGATCACGGTGGGCGCCTCCGCCGGCGGCCGCCCGATCCTCACGATGCGCGTCACCGACAGCCACGAGGCGGCCTGGGAGTCGGTCGAGCATCGGTACCAGACCTTCATGCACGACGACGGCGGGAGCTACATCTCGCCGCTCGTCATGGCGGGCCCCTTCATGGAGCACGAGGGCGAGCGCGGCAGCCTCGAGCTCCACTCCCACCTGTTCACGCGCGCGATCGACCCCGACGAGGTGACCACGATCCCGTTCCGCGAGCAGTGGATGCGCGACGGCGTCGAGACCATCCACCCGCTCCAGGCCCTCACCGCCCCCGTCGGGCGATGACCCCCGCCGCGGTCGCGACCGGGGAGCGGCCCGGGAACGCCTCCGGGCGCCGGGCCGCGGGCGCGACGGTGCGCGTGATCGTGAACCCCGCCGCCGGTCGCGGCCGCGGCGGGCAGATGCTGCCCCGCATCCGCGAGGTGTTCGGCGCGCTGGGGGTCACCGCGGTGGAGGTGACCGGCGCGGCCGGGGACGAGCGCGCGCTCGCGGCGCGGGCGCTCGCCGAGGGGACCACGACCCTGGTCGCGGTGGGCGGCGACGGCACCTGGAGCAACGTCGCCGGGGCGATCCTCGCCGCCGGCGCCGACTGCCGGCTGGCGCTGCTGGCGGCGGGCACCGGGAACGACTTCGCGAAGACCGTGGGGGCGCCGGCCGGCGACCTCGAGGCGACCGCGCGGCTCGCGGTCGAGGGGCCCGACCTGCGCGTGGACGTGGGCCGCATCGAGGGGCATCACTTCCTCAACATCGCCGGCTTCGGCTTCGACATCGCGGTGCTGGAGGACTGCGCCCGCATCACCTGGATGAAGGGCGGGAACCTGTACCTGGTCTCGGCGCTGCGCCAGCTGTTCGGCTATCCCGGGATCGAGATCGCGGTGGACTCCCCGCGCTGGCGGCGGGAGGCGGCCCGGCACCTGATGCTGATCGTCGCCAACGCGCGGCACTTCGGCGGCGCGTTCCACATCGCGCCGGCCGCCGACCTCACGGACGGACGGCTCGACGCGGTCTCGATCCTCGACGCCCCGCCGCTCGGGCGCGCGCGCCTGTTCGTCGCGACCACGCGCGGCACCCACACCGCGGACCGCCGGGTGATCACGGAGCAGGCGTCGCGGTTCACGCTGCGCTTCCCGGCGCCGCCCGCCTACGAGACGGACGGCGAGTACCGCCGCGCCGCCGCGGCGGAGCTCGAGGTCGAGTGCGTGCCGCGCGCGCTGCGGGTGGTCGTGGGGGGGCCGTCGCCGGCGATGACCCCCGCCCCGGTCGAGGGCCCGGCGGCCGCGCCGATCGCCGCGCCCGCCGGCGGGGCGCCCGCGATGGGCTCGCTCCGCGGTCGCTGAGGGCCGATGAAGGCGATCGTCTTCTCCGCCCCCATCCCCACCTACCTGCTCACGCGGGCGGCGGGGGCGCTCTCGCGGCGGCTGCTGGTCGGGCCGCACGCCTGCACCCGCCTCGCCGACGTGCCCGACCCCGCCCTGCCGGGGGAGGACTGGGTGCGGATCCGTACCCGGCTGGGCGGGATCTGCGGCAGCGACCTGGCGGTGGTGAGCCTGCAGGCGAGCCCGGCGACCTCGCCGTTCTCGTCGTTCCCATTCGTCCTCGGGCACGAGAACGTCGGCACGGTCGAAGCGGTCGGCGCCCGCGTGCGCGGGGTCGCGGCCGGCGACCGCGTGGTCGCCAACCCGCTGCTCGACTGCGGCCCACGCGGGCTCGAGCCGGCCTGCGCGCCGTGCCGCGCCGGGCACCCCTCGCGCTGCGAGCGGTTCACGGACGGCGCGCTGCCGCCGGGGATGCTGATCGGCACCACCCGCGGGCTCGGCGGCAGCTGGGGCGAGCGCTTCGTCGCCCCCGCGGCGCGCGTGCTGCGCGTGCCCGACGGCGTGCCCGACGAGGCGGCGGTGCTGGTCGAGCCGCTCGCCTGCTCGGTCCACGCGGTGCGCGCCTCGCGGCCCGCCCCCGGGGAGCGGGCGCTGGTGGTGGGGGCGGGCACCCTGGGACTGCTCACGGTGGCGGCGCTGCGGGCGCTCGCCCCGGGCGTCGAGGTGAGCGTCCTCGCGCGCCACGGCTTCCAGCGCGACCACGCGCTCCGGCTGGGCGCGGCGCGCGCGGTCGCGGGCGGCCCCGGGGCGCGCGCGTCGCTCGCCGAGGCGGCCGGGGCGCGGTCGCTCCGCACCCTCATCGGACCGCCGGCGCTGGTGGGCGGCTTCGACCGCGCCTGGGTCTGCGTCGGCGGACGCCGGGGCGTCGACGACGCGCTCCACCTGACGCGGGCGGGCGGCGAAGTGACGCTGCTCGGCAACGCCCGCGGCCTCGACGGCCTGGACTGGACCCCGCTGTGGCTCAAGGAGCTGACGCTGCGGGGCAGCCTCACCTACGGCCGGGCCCCGGACGGCACGGCGGGCGGCCCCGCGGGCGGCGCGCCGGGGGACTTCGAGCAGGCGCTGGCGCTGCTCGCCGGCGACCACGCCGCGCTGGCGCCGCTCGTCACCCACACGTTCCCGCTCGCCGACCACGCGCGGGCGCTCGACGCCGCGATGGACAAGCGGGCGCGCAGCGTCAAGGTGGCGTTCCGCTTCTGAGCCGGGCGGGCGGCCGCGGCGGCCCGCGTCGTCCGGCCCCGGGCTCAGGCGGCCGGGACCACCGCCGTGCGCCGCTCCAGCGTCTCGCGGTAGACGCGTTCGATGCGGTCCACGACCCCCGGCCAGGCGAACTCCAGCGCGCGGGCGCGCCCGCGCCGCGCCAGCTCGGCGCGCCGGTCGGGGTCGTCCACCAGGCGCGCCAGGGCGCGCGCCAGCGCCGGCACGTCGCCGGGCGGGAACGCCTCGGCGTTCACGCCCGGCTGGATCACCGAGCGGTAGCCGGGGATGTCGGTCGCCACCACCGGCCGCCCGGCCGCCATCGCCTCGAGCAGGACGATCCCGAAGCTCTCGTTGCCGGAGGCCGGGGAGACGAACACGTCCCCGGTCGCGTACCAGCGCGGCAGGTCCGCCCCCGGCACGTGGCCGAGGAAGCGGATGCTCGACCGCAGGGCCGCCGGCACGCGGGCCTCGAGGCGCGGCCGCAGGACCGAGTTGCCGACCACCAGCAGCCGGGCGCGTCCCCGCGTGCGCTCGACCACCTCCGGCATCGCCGCCAGCAGGTGTCCGACGCCCTTGCGCGGGTCGAGGCGCCCGACGAACAGCAGGTTCACGCGCTCGGGGTCGCGCCAGGCGTCGAACGGCGCCACGTCGGGGCGGAACCGCTCGACGTCCACGCCGTTCGGGATGACGTGGTAGTCGCCGGGGTAGTAGAGCCGCGCCGAGGCCTCGGCGGTGCGCGAGACCGCGATCCGCGCGTCGAGCCGCGCGATCGAGCGCCCCAGCCACTCGCCGAAGGCGTCCTGCAGGAACGACCGTCCGCCGGTGCTGTGGAAGGTGCCGACCGTGGCGCAGCGCGCCTCCTCGACCGCCAGCAGCGGCAGGGTCGGGGCGTTGGGGTTGTGGATGTGGAGCAGGTCGAAGCGGCCGCGGCGCAGCAGGCGCCGCATCCGGCGCCGCAGCCCGAAGCCGACCGTGAGGTCCACGAAGGCCTGGTTGAAGGGCACCAGGATGTTGGTCCCGATCCGCTCGACCCCGTCCGCGGCGTCCGCCGCGGGCCCGCCGCGGAAGCGGCCGGTGATGATCGTCACCTCGTGGCCGCGCCGGCGCAGCTCGGTCGCGGTCGAGTGGACGTGCTCGGTGACGCCGCCGTAGCGGGGGTAGTAGGACTGCGAGACGATCCCGATCCTCACGCTTCGACGCTCCGCGCGGCGCCCTCCGGACGTTCGCACGGCGGCGACGCCGGCTCCCAGAGCGGGCGGAAGATGCACCACTGGTCGAGGTGCTCGCGGATGTGCCGCTCGGAGGTCGCAGCGACCGCCCGCACCAGCGCCGCCGTGTCGGGGAAGGCGGCCGGGTCGAGCGCCGGCTCCATCACGATGCGGAACCGGCCCGGGCCGAGCCGCTCGCAGTAGCCGCAGATGACGAGCGCCCCGGTGCGCTGGGCGAGGATCGCGGGGCCGGTGGGGAACTCCAGCTCGCGGCCGAACAGGTCCACGCGCGCGCCCTGGGCGAAGATGTCCCCGTCCACCATGAGCGCCACCAGGTCGTTGTGCTCGAGCGCGCGCAGCAGACGCCGGAACCCGTCCTCGGGGGCGACCGTGCTCAGCGCCAGCTCGGCCTTGGTGTCGCGCACCGCCGGGGTGAGCCAGCGCGAGAGCTGCACGCCCGCGACCGCGTGGAGCCGGTAGCCCCAGTGGGCGAGGACCACCGCGGCGAGCTCCCAGTTGCCGACGTGGGTCGAGGTCAGGACGACGCCGCGCCCGCGCGCCACCGCGTGCTCGAGGTGCTCGCGCCCCACCACCTCGACCCCGCCCAGCAGCTCCGCGCGGGTCAGGTGGGGGAGGCGGAAGAACTCGAACATCATGCGGTTGTAGCTGCGCATCATGCGGCGCACGATCGCCAGGCGCTCGCGCCGGGTGGCGCCCGGGAGGATCACGGCGAGGTTGACGAGGGCGGCGTGACGTCGGCCGGGGAACAGCCGGAGGTGCGCCTCGGCGAGGGCGTCGGCGAGCCGGTAGCCGAGCCACAGGGGGACGCTGGCGACCAGCGCCGTGAGCCACCCGTAGACGAGTCGGGGCATGGAGCTCCACTCCTTGCGAGAAGCCGCGCGGCCCGGGCCGGAAGGGCGTGCGGCGAAGCTACGGCGCTGCGGGAAACAGTGTCAACCCGCTCCCCGGCCGGGCGGCGCCGGGGCGGCGCGGCGGGGCCGCGTTCCGATTGACCACCCGCTGCGGCCGGGACTACGATGCTTCGGCGCCCGGCCGCGCGGGAGAGGCTCCCGCCCGCGCACCGAGGGCGTGGCGGGTCATCCAGGGACGGTCCGGCGCTGCTCCAGCTCCGCGCCCGCGATGCCGCAGGTCCACAAGGAGGTCACGGTCCATGCCCAGCCAGAAGCTCGTCCGGTGCGAGATCCGTCGCCGCGGCGCCGCCGAACCGGGGTCCCCGCGCTTCGTCCCCCTCGAGATCTACGGACTGTGGGAATATCTGATGTCGACCAAGCACGACTTCGAGGTGGTCGCCCCGCGGGCCTCGCTGTGGCTCGACATGGAGGACTCGCCGGACGCGGCCTACAGCGAGAGCCAGTACGAGCGGGTGACCGAGGTGACGGTGTTCGTCTACTCGGGCCGGGACGACATGTTCACCCGCGTGTGCCGCTACTTCCCGAGCTCGGACTGCGAGACGGTGAAGCGGATCTTCCTCTCGCACTACGATGGCGCCGAGGGCAAGGTGCGCCCGCAGATCCGCGAGCGCGCGGGCATCTGGATCCACCGCGAGATGGCGGAGGCGGCCGCCCGCTAGCGGCGCGCCCGCCGGCCGGGCCCCGCGGCCCGGCCCCCGACCCCGTCGCCGCGGCCGCGCCCGGCCCCGGTCGCCGCCGAC
>CAZKQE010000052.1:0-11490 GCA_964554725.1 uncultured bacterium | reverse complement strand
CTCCCCTCGGGCAGGTCGAGCGTGCCGCGCGCGCGGCCCGCACGCTCGCGGGCCTGGGCGAAGAAGAGGACGGTGATCGTCACAGGGGTCCCCGGGGTTGGACGCTCGTCGGTGGAGCCCCTATGCTCGCCCGATGCGCGACGTGAATCAAGGCGACGGCGGGGACGGCGCGATCCCCCCGCCCCCGCCGTCGGAGACGCCGCCCGCCCCGCCCCCCTGGCTGCCCCCGACCGACCCGCCGCCCGCGGCCCCGTCCGGGAGCGCTGGCGCCGCGCCCGTCCCGCCCGCCGCCGAGGGCCCGCCGATCCTGCGCGGCCTGCGGGTGTGGCTGGTCCTGATGGCGGTGATGGGGGTCGTCGGGCTGGTCGCCGGGCAGGCGGAGCTCGCGGTCATGGTCGCGCTCGCCGGCGCCTTCGCCGCCGCCCACGCCGCCGACCGGGACCCGTCCCACCGGCCCCTGCACCTGATCCTCACCGGGGTCCTCGTCGCGGGCGGGGCGGCGCTGTTCGCCGGCCTCGCGGTGTGGCTCGCGACCCAGGGCCCGGCCGGTCCGCTGCGCCCGCTCGCGGTCGGGATCGCCGGCGGCGCGGCGGTGCTCTCGGTGCTGACCGCCTGGCGTCCGCTCTCGGACGGGATGGCGTCGGCGGTGTTCCGCTCGCTCGAGCAGACCCACGTGCTGCGCCTGGGCGGCCGGCTGGTCCTCATGGTGCTGCTGTTCGCCGTCCCCGGCTGGGTGGCGTTCCCGACCCTGCTCGACCTGCTCGCCGCCGGGCCGCGGCCGCTGCTCGACACCGCGGAGCTGCTGGCGAGCCTCGCCGGACTCACGCTCCTCTCCCTCGGCGGCGTCGGATTCCTGGTGCGCCGCGACCTGCGTGCGACCCTCGACCGTCTGGGGCTCGCGCTCCCCCGCCCCTCCCACCTCGCGGTCGCGGTGGCCGGGGTCGCCGTCCTGTGGCTGCTGAACACCGGGATCGAGGCCGCGCAGCGCGTGTGGTTCCCGTCCCTGTGGCAGCACGACCAGCGCATCAACGCGATGCTGGCGGGCGGTCTCGGCCTCGGGGGCGGCGTGCTGCTGGGGATCAGCGCCGGCGTCGGCGAGGAGCTGGCGATGCGCGGGGCGCTGCAGCCGCGGCTCGGACTGGTGTTCACCGCGCTGGTGTTCGCGGTGCTCCACGTCCACTACTCGTGGTTCGGGGTGGCGACCATCCTGCTCATGGGGGTGGCGCTCGGGATCATCCGTCAGCGCACCAGCACCACGGTCGCGATCCTGGTCCACACGGTCTACGACATCCTCGCGGTGCTGTCGGCCCGGGGCGCGTGAGCCGCCCCGTTCACGCGAGCGTCTCCCCCGGACGCAGGGCCACCACCTCGGCGCCGACCTTCTGCTTCGCCAGCTCGTCGCGCAGCGCGTCCGGCGTCCCGCTGAGGGCCGGGAACGTGCCGTAGTGGGCGGGCACGATCCACTTGGGCTTCAGCAGCCGGGCGGCGACCGCCGCCTCGCGCGGGGACATCGTGTAGAGGTCGCCGATCGGGAGCAGCGCGATGTCGGGGGTGTAGAGCTCCCCGATCAGCGCCATGTCGGAGAACACCGCGGTGTCGCCGGCGTGGTAGATGCGGGTGCCGTCCTCGAGGGTGAGCACGTATCCGCACGCCTCGCCCCCGTAGATCACCCGGCCGCCGTCCTCGATGCCGCTCGAGTGGAGGGCGTGGACCATCGTGAAGCGCAGGCCCGCCACCTCCTGGGTGCCGCCCTTGTTCATCGGGCTCGTGTTCGGCACGCCCTTCTTCGACAGGAACAGGTGGATCTCGTAGTTGCAGACGATCGTGGGGGTGAACTTCTTGCCCAGGGTGACGGCGTCGCCCATGTGATCGCCGTGCCCGTGACTGATCGTCATGACGTCGATCCGGTCGAAGGTCCGCAGCTCGCGCGGGCAGGCGGGATTGCCCTCGACCCACGGGTCGAGCAGGACGGTCCGGGCGCCCCGGGTGACCAGCTTGAACGTGTTGTGTCCCAGCCAGGTCAGCGCGAAGCCGCGATTCAGCGTCCCCATGTCCGTTCTCCCCGTGACCCGTGACGGCGGGCCGCCGCGACCGTGTGCGGGCGGGAGTCTAGTGTGCGCGACCGCGCGCGACAAGGTCGCGCCCTCGGGCGGCGACCGGCCTCAGTTGCGTTCGCCGCCGGCGGCGCCGCGCCGCGACCGCAGCAGGCGCTCCTCGAGCATCTCGCGGGCGCGGCGCGCGCGCTCGAGCACGCTGTCCAGCGCGAGCAGGGCCAGCTTCTCCTCCGCCTCGCACGGGAGCGACATGCACAGTCGGTTGACGACTCCCTCGAACCCGGCGGTCTCGTCGGGGCCGCAGGCGGGTTCGTCCTCCCGGCCGGCGGCCGCGGCGAGCCGTCGCCCGGCGTCGAGCAACGCGCGGCGCTCGAGCTGGACCAGCGCGTCGTCCTCCGAGTACGGCTCCTGGGGCAGCGTCCGGCAGCGCACGGCGCGGTAGGGGAACTCACGCGTCGGCCGCCCGAGCTCGGCGCGGGCCAGGCCGTGGACGACGAGGTCGTACCGGTCGTCCGGGAGCCAGCTCACCGACTCGATGCGGGCGAGGCAGCCGAGCGGGTGGAACGCCGGGCTGCCGTGGTAGTCCAGCTCCCAGCCGGGCTCGAGCAACGCCAGGGCGAGCAGGCGATCGCCGGCGAGCGCGTCGCGCACCATCGTCCGGTAGCGGAGCTCGAAGACGTGGAGCGGCAGGCGCAGGCCCGGGAACAGGACCACCCCGGGGAGCGGGAAGACCGGTACGGGGTGCTTCGCCTCGAACGGCATGGCGCCTCCCGAGCGCGCGGGCGGGAGTCGTGGAGGCGCTCGGCGGGGATCCCCTCAGTCGCCGGCCACGAACTCCAACAGCTGCTGGACGTGCCCGTCCACCTTCACCTTGGGGTAGATCTGCGCGACGCGACCGGTACGGTCGATCACGAAGGTCGTGCGCTCGATCCCCATGTACTTCTTGCCGTAGAGGTTGCGCTGCTTGTAGACCCCGTAGAGCTTCGCGACCGTGGCGTCCACGTCCGAGAGCAGGGGGAAGGGGAGCTGGTGCTTGTCCCGGAAGTGCTGGTGCGACTCGAGGGTGTCGGTCGAGACGCCGAGCACCACGTTGCCGGCGGCCTCGAGCTCGCCCCAGTGGTCGCGCAGGTCGCACGCCTCGCGCGTGCAGCCGGGCGTCTCGTTCTTGGGGTAGAAGTACAGGATCACGGTCTTCTTCCCCTTGAACTGCCGCAGCGAGATGGGCTCGCCGGTGGTCGACGGGAGCGTGAAGTCGGGCGCCGGTTTGCCGATCACGGGCAGCAAGCTGGTGGCCATGCCTCCTCCGGGAAGCGCCGCCGGGCTCCCTCGGGGAGCCCGGCGGGCGGGGACGGTGGACGTCCCGTCTGCGTACGCGGGTCTAGCGGTGGACCGCCTGCATGGCGAGCGCGCGCTCGAGATTCTGCTCGACCACGCCCCAGTCCAGGTTGTTGAAGAACGCGTCGATGTACTTGGCCCGCATCCGGCCGTAGTCGATCCAGTAGGCGTGCTCGTAGACGTCGAGCGCCAGGACCGGCGTCGCGTTCCAGAGCGGGAACGTGTTCTGGGCGTCGCCCACCACGGTGGTCAGGCAGCCCCAGTCCTGGTCGTAGGCCAGCCACACCCACCCGCGCGCGGCCAGGCCCGAGGCCTTGAAGTCGGCCAGCCAGGCGTCATAGGAGGGGAAGTCGCGCTTGATCTGGTCCATCAGGCGGCCGGCCGGCGTGCCGCCCTTGCCGCCCAGGTGCGCGAAGTAGATCTCGTGGTTCTTGACGCCGCCGAGCGCGAACGAGAGGTCCACGCGCAGCGACCGCAGGTCGCTGAAGATCTGGTTGGCGCTCGCGCGGTCCACCGCGCCCAGCTTCTCCTGGATCTCGTTCGACTTGCCGATGTAGCCCTTGTAGAGCTCGTAGTGCTCTTCCATCGTGCGGGCGCTGATGCCGTTCAGCTCCCGGATGCTGGCGAACTTCCGGGCCTCGAGCTTGGGGAATGCCATGGCGTACCTCCTCGATGCGGCGGGCGACGCGGCGCCGCCCGGACTCGTTTCGTCACGGGGAAGGAAGGAAAAGGTAGACCCGGCTCCCACCGCTGTCAACCGCCGTCGCGCGGCCGCTCGCGGATCCCGCGCGCGTCCCGGACGTGGCCCGCGCGGATGGAGTCGAGCAGTGCCGCGAGCCGCCCGCCGCTCACGTCGCAGGTCATGTCGGAGGCGCGGCAGCCCGCCAGCGTGTAGCCGCAGCCGCAGGAACAGCCGGCCGAGTTCGCGTGCCGGAGGAACAGCTCGCGCCGCGCGGGATCGAGGTCCGAGACGTCCACGCCCCGTACCTCGTCCACCCAGCGCCGCTTGATCTCCGTCGAGTCGGGGGCCGCCGGCGCCTCCGCCGCGGGGTCCGGAGCGAGCGCGGCCGGGCCGGGATGCGGGGCGGGCGCCGGGCGCGACATCCACCACGCCAGCGCCAGGCCGGCCGCGAGGGCGGCCAGCGCGACGGCGGCGGTCCACGAGACGCGGCCGGCGGGAGTCGGAGGAGACGGCATGCGGCGAGTGTACACGCGCCGGGCGCGGCGGGCCGGAGCGGCGTCGCGCGGCTCCGTTGACCCGGCCGCGGGCCGCCCCTAGCATGCGGCTCCCCCTCATCCACGGAGGTGCCCGGTGAGCTGGACCCCGCTGACGAGCCCCGCCGACGCGCGCGACGCCCTGGGCGCGACCTACGAGCGCATCCGCTCGCGATCCACGGCCGGCCGCGTCGCCCACGTCTGGCAGGCCCAGGGCGGCGAGCCGGCGGTGCTGGCCGCGTCGTTCGAGCTCTACCGCGCGCTGCTGGACGACCCGGCGCCGCTCAGCCCCGCCCAGGCGGCGCTCATCGCGCTGGTGGTCTCGGCCACGAACGGCTGCGCCTACTGCGTCGCCCATCTCGGCCCGCGCGTCGCCGCCGCGCTCGGCGACGAGGCGCTGGCGCGGGCGGTGGCGCGCGACTACCGCGAGGCCAACCTCACCGCGCGCGACCGCGTGCTGCTCGACGCGGCGGTCGCCCTCACCTGCGAGCCGTGCGAGCGCAAGCGCGAGGACGTCGAGCGGCTGCGCGAGTACGGATTCGACGACGCCGCGGTGGTGCGCATGACCGGGATCGCCGCCTACTACGGCATGGTGAACCGGGTGGCCTGCGGGCTCGGCGTCGCGCTCGAGCCGGAGGTCGCGCCGTGGGAGTTCGGCGCGCAGACGTAGCGGCGGCTCAGCGCTCCTTCCGCTCGTACACCGTCCGCCCCCCGACGACCGTCCACACGACCCGCGCCCCCGGGATGCGCTCGGGCGGCCCGCCCAGGACGTCGCGGTCCACGACCACGAAGTCGGCCAGCTTGCCGGCCTCGAGGGTGCCGAGGTCGCCCTCGCGGAAGGCCAGCCACGCTCCGGTGGCGGTGAAGCTCCGCAACGCCTCCTCCGGCGTCAGCCGCTGTCCGGGGAACCAGCCGGCGGCGGGCAGCCGGCCCTCGAGGTCGCGTCGCGTGATCGCCGCATGGAGCCCGAGCAGCGGGTCGGCGCTCTCGACCGGGAAGTCGCTGCCGCTCGCGAGCGGCACGCCGGCCGACAGGAAGTCGCGCCACGCATAGCCCCAGCGCACCCGCTCGGGGCCCAGCCGCGTCTCGGCCCAAGGCCCGTCCGAGGTGGCGTGGGTCGGCTGCATCGAGGCGACCACGCCGAGGCGCGCGAACCGGCCGACGTCGTCGGGCCGCACGATCTGGGCATGCTCGATCGCCCAGCGCGCCTCCGGCCGCGGCCGCCCGCCGAACACGCGCTCGAACACGTCGAGCGTGCCGTGGTTCGCCGAGTCGCCGATCGCGTGCACGCGGACCTGGACTCCGCGCGCGAGGGCGCGCCGGGCGAGCGAGTCCAGGCGGTCGAGCGCGAAGGTCGCCAACCCCAGGTTCCCGGGGGCGTCGTGGTAGGGAGCCCCGAGCAGGGCGCCGCGCGAGCCGAGCGCCCCGTCGGCCACGACCTTGATCGCCCGCAGGCTCAGGCGCTCCCCCGCGATCCCGCCGCCCTCGAGCAGGCGCTCGGCGAGGGCGCTGCCCGCGGCCGCCATGGCGGCGACCCGGATCGGGAACTCGTCGCGCGCGAGCAGTGCGCGATAGCTCTCCCACTCCGTCCCGTCGATCCCGGCGTCGTGGACCATCGTCAGCCCGAGCCGGGCACACTCGTGCAGCGCCGCGAGCAGGCGGCGCTCGCGCTCCGCGGCCGAGGGCGGCGGGATGATCGCGTTCACCAGCCGCGCGGCGTGGTCGACCAGCACGCCGGTCGGCTCCCCGGCGTCGTCGCGCAGGATCGCGCCGCCCGCCGGGTCGGGCGTGTCGCGCGTGATCCCGGCCCGCTCGAGCGCCCGGTGGTTCACGAGCGCGGCGTGGCCGTCGATGCGCGTGAGGCGCACCGGGTGGTCGGGCACCGCGCGCGACAGCGCCTCGTGGCGCGGCATCGCCTGCACCGCCCAGTCGTTCTGGTCCCAGCCGCGCCCGAGCACCCATTCGCCCTTCGGCGTCTGCCGCGCCCGCTCGACCACGCGGGCGATCACCTCGTCGTAGCTGCGGGTGCCGACCACGTCCACGCTGACCAGCCGGCTGCCGAGGCCGAGGACGTGGCCGTGCGCGTCGATCAGCCCGGGGAGCAGCGTGCGGCCGCGCAGGTCCACCACGCGGGTCCGGGGGCCGGCGTGCGCCCGCACCGTCCGCTCGTCGCCGACCGCGAGGATGCGGTCGCCCCGCACCGCCATCGCGCGCGCGCGCGGCCGCTCGACGACCGCGGTGCGGATGTCGGCGTTGAGGATCACCAGGGTGGCGGCGGAGTCGGGCGCGGCGCCGCCCGCGGTCGTCGCCACGATGAGCGCCAGCAGTGCCAGCACCTCGGCCTCCCTCCCGCGCGCCGTCAGCCGGCGCCCGCCGCCTCGCGGTAGAGCGCGACCAGCCCCGCGACGTGTCGCCCCGGATCGCCGAGCGTCGCCACCCGCTCGCGGCCCGCCGCCGCCCACCGCGCCGCCGCCGGATCGTCCAGCGCCCGCCGCAGGCCGGCGGCCAGCACGGCGACGTCGCCGGGCGGGGCGAGCAGGCCGGTGACGCCGTCCTCGACCAGCTCCGGGATGGCGCCGATGCGCGACGCGACCACCGGCCGCCGGTCCAGCAGCGCCTCGGCGGCAGCGTAGCAGAAGGTCTCGTAGAAGAGGGAGGGCACGACGATCGCGCCGGCTCCCGCGTGGTGCGCGGCGAGCGCCGCGTCGTCGAGATGGCCGATCGGCCGCAGCCCCGGGCGGGACGCGGCCTCGCGCTCGAGCCAGCCGCGCAGCGGCCCCTCCCCGGCGACGACGACCGGCACCGGCGCCAGCGCGTCCGCCAGCGCCGGCAGCAGACGCACGCCCTTCTCGGGCGAGAGCCGCCCCGCGAACAGCACGAAGGGCCCGGGCGGGACCGGGGCCGGCGCACCCGCCGGCGCGCCGCGCTCCACGCCGTGGGGCAGGACACGGACGCGGTCGGGCGGCGCGCCGTGCTCGACCGCCTTCGCGGCGACGAACCGTGAGGGCGCGATCCACCGGCGCACGCCCCGGTAGGCGCCGAGCAGATCGTGCGCGTACGCCTCCACCGCGCCCACCGCGCTGCGCAACCGCGACCCCTGGACGCAGCCGGTGGCGAACGCGTGCCAGTGGGCCCCGCCCCGGCAGCGCTCGCAGGGCGCGCCGTGCGCGAACAGGGTGCGGTTCGTGCACCAGGGCTTGAAGTCGTGAAGGGTCATCACGATCGGCACCCCCGCCCGCTCGAGCGCGCGCAGCACGGACGGCGTCAGGTAGCGGCTCGGCGCGTGGACGTGGGCGATGTCGGGCCGGCGCTCGCGCACCAGGCCCGCGATCGCGCGCGCGGCCGGCGCCGACCAGACCGCGTGCGGGAGCTGGCGCAGCAGGCGGCCGGGTGGCGCCCCCTCGGAGTAGTCCACCTCCGGCGCGAAGTGCGTTGCAGTGGGACTGAACTCGTTGCGCGGGTGCCGGACCGCGAAGTGCAGCACCTCGTGGCCCGCCGCCGCCAGCCAGCGGGCCTCGTCGAAGCAGGTGCGCTCGACGCCGCCCCGCAGATAGTGGAAGGCGTTGACCTGGAGGACGCGCACGGGGGCTCCGATCGGGCTCGCGGGCCGCCCATCGCGGCCCGGACGGCGCAAGGTAGCATAGCCACATCAAACTCCGGCGGACCGCGCGGTCACTTTCCGTTGCGACCGGCCGGCGGCGCCGGTATCATCGCCGCGCCCGTTCCGACACCATGCGCCGATCCCCCCTCCCCCCGATCCTGCTGCCGGCACTGCTGTGGCTGGCGTGCGCCGCCCCCCCGGTGCAGGCGCTCCCGCCCGACTACACGCTGCAGCTGGTCCATACCGGGCTCGACTTCCCGACCACGATCCGCTTCGCGCCCGACGGCCGCATGTTCTACACCGAGCTGCTCACCGGGCGGATCATGGTGCTCGCGAACGAGCTGTCCTCGACGCCGACGGTGTGGGGCACGGTGCCGGTCGCGACCGGCGGCGAGCACGGACTGCTCGGCATGACGTTCCATCCCGACTTTCCGGACTCGCCCTTCGTCTACGTGTTCCACTCGCGACCCTCGCCGGTCTACAACCGGATCGCGCGGCTGCGCGAGGTGAACGGGGTGGGGACCGACTACACCGTCCTGCTCGACAGCCTGTTCGCGAACGCCCTCGGCCGGTTCGGCGGCCGCATGGCGTTCGGCCCCGACCGTCAGCTCTACGTGACGATCGGGGACTGCACGCTGCCCTCGGCCGCGCAGGACACCAGCGTCACGATCGGCAAGCTCCTGCGGCTCGGCTTCACCGGGAAGCCCTCCGCGGACAACCCGTTCGGACCGAAGAACCCGGTGTGCGCGATCGGCGTGCGGAATCCCTACGGCCTGTGCTTCGACCCCCAGACCGGGTACGGGTACTTCACCGACAACGGCCCGCTCTGCGACGACGAGCTGAACCGCCTCGTGGTCGGCGTGAACTACGGGTGGGGCAACGACGACACCTGCGGGGATCAGCCGCCCGGGACCTATCCCTCGATGTACCACTGGACCCCGACGATCGGCGTCACCGGCTGCACGATGTACCGGGGCACCACCTATCCCGACTACAACGGCAACCTCTTCATGGGCAGCTACACCGACGCGACCATCCGCCGGGTGGCCCACCACCCCTACGCGGCGGCCTCGGTCGTGGACTCGGTGGAGATCTGGGTGTCCCTGCCCACCCCCGACACCCACATCCTCGACGTCACGCAGGGACCGGACGGTCGCATCTGGTTCTGCACCTATGACCAGGTGTGGCGCGTCCTCGAGCCCCCCACCGGCGGTCCGGTCGCGGTGCCGGTCGCCGCGCCCGCCGCCGACCTGAGCGTGGCGCCCAACCCGTCCGCCGGTGCGGTGAGCTTCCGGCTCGCGGGCGCCGCGGCGCTGGACGAGCTGGAGATCATCGACGCCGCGGGGCGCCGGGTGCGGCGCTGGGCGGGCCCGATCGCCGGCGGCGTGGTCTGGGACGGCGCGACCGCGGACGGCCGCCCGGCGGGCGCCGGGGTCTACTGGGTGCGCGCCCGCATCGCCGGCGGCACGCTCACCCGCCGCGTGGTCCGCGTCGCGCGCTGACCGACGGCGGCCGCGCGCCGGTCAGATGACCGGGAACTCGACCAGCGCGGCACCGGTCCCGGGAGCGGATTCGTAGCCGACCACGCGCCCGGGCGCGTCCTGGTCGAGGAACCCGCGCAGCACCTCGAGGTGCCGCAGCCCCGCCTGCGGCTGGCACCGCTCCTCCTCGCCCGGCTCGCGTCGGCCCAGCTCGTCCCAGGCGCCCGCGCCGAGGGCCGCGAGGATGCGTTCGTCGAACGCCCGCGACTCCGGCACCACGCGGCCCAGGTTCCAGGCATGGCGGTGGTCGGAGAGCAGGCCGCCGACGATGAACGCGACGCGCTCGGCGCGCGCCTCGAGCGCGCGGCGGAGCGCGGTCCCCCACGCCCGGCACTCGGCGGGCGGGTGGAGGGCGATCGACAGCGGGACCACCGGCCGCGCCGAGGCGGAGGGCAGGAGGAAGTGGAGCGGCACCGTGACACCGCTGTCGACCCCGCGCGTCGCGGCGCCGGCCCGCACCCCGGCCCGCGTCCCGGCCTCCACCAGCGCGCGCGCGAGCGCCGGGTGCCCGGCGCAGTCGTAACGCACCTCGACGCCGAACCCCGGGTAGTCGGTGAGCGTGCGGTGGCTCCGCCCAACGTCCACCAGGAACGGCCCGTCCGAGACCCAGCGGGCGCTCAGCACCACGACCGCGTCCGGCGCCTCCTCCGCCAGCCGCGCCGCCTGGTCGGCGAGCGCCGTCAGCATCTCGGTCTGGTGTCGGCGGTGCTGGTCGAGGAGCAGCGTGGGCAGGGTCGGAACCAGCAGCGCGCGGGGGGTCAGCATGGCAGGGGTCGCCGGCGGAAGCCGCTAGTGATGCCGGATGCGGATCTGGCCGCCCTCGACCCGCGCCGCCGCCCGCTCGTTGACGGCGTCCACCGCGACGCCGGAGTCCTTCGCGGCCACCAGCAGCTCGGGCGGGAGCGGGAACATGACCCGCTCCTCGAGCAGCCGGAACTCCTCGACGCGGTAGTCGCCCAGCTCGCACGTGCGCCGCACGCACGCCATCACCACGTCCTCGGGCGTCGAGGCGCCGGCGGTGATCCCGACGTCCCCGGTCAGCCACTCGGGGCGGATGTCCTCTGCGGCCTCGATCAGGTACGCGCGCGCGCCGAGCCCGGCCGCCACCTCGACCAGGCGGTTCGCGTTGCTGCTGGTCGGCGCGCCGACGACGAGCACGATCCCGCAGCGGCGCGCCAGTTCCTTGACCGCGTCCTGCCGGTTCTGGGTCGCGTAGCAGATGTCGGCCTTCGCCGGCTCGTGGACCGCCGGGTAGCGGCGCTTGAGCGCGGCCACGATCGCACGCACGTCGTCCACCGACAGGGTGGTCTGGGTGATGTAGGCGATCCGGGTCGGATCGGGCAGCTCGAGTCTCTCGACGTCCGCGACCGTCTCGACCAGCACGATCGCCTCCGGCGCCTCGCCCATCGTCCCCTCGACCTCGACGTGTCCGCGGTGGCCGATCAGGACGATGCTGTAGCCCTGCTTCGCGAACCGCAGCGCCTCGAGATGCACCTTGGTGACCAGCGGACAGGTGGCGTCGAGGGTGCGCAGGCCGCGCTCCTTCGCCTCGCGCCGTACCGCGGGCGAGATCCCGTGGGCCGAGAAGATCACGACCGCGCCCGGCGGGACGTCGCGAAGATGGTCCACGAACACCGCGCCGCGGGCACGCAGGTCGTCCACGACGTGGCGGTTGTGGACGATCTCGTGCCGCACGTAGACCGGCGTCCCGTACACCTGGAGCGCCATGTCGACGATGTCGATC
>CAZKQE010000051.1:0-11689 GCA_964554725.1 uncultured bacterium | reverse complement strand
AACCTCCAGGTGGCCAGGCGTTTCCCGCGGGTTCCCCGAATCCTCGCGCCACAACCGAGGTGGAGCTAGGGCTTCGTGGGGCCGGCGGTGGAGTCCTCGCCGTCGTGTCCGGGGCGATCCCGGGCCGGGAGCGCATCGCGAAACGCCTCCGAGCTCTTCCACGCGGGGATCGGGGGTGCATGATCGGGCCTGGGCACGTAGACCGAGTGCTCGACGAGTTGCATCGTGTGGATGTAGCGAGGGCAGTTCGGGAAGATCGACTCCGCCGTGACCCGGATGATGAACACCGAGCCCGGGTACTCCCCGCGCAGCGGGTCGTCGGGACTGACCCGTGCCGTCCCGTTCACGCGGATCCGTTTCGGGTGCTCGAAGTCGAGGAACAGCAGCCCGACGTGAGGGTTCACCAGCGTGTTCCCCCAGGATCGGTACATCCCGTTGCCGTCGTAGTCGGGGAACGCGAGCACATTCCTGTCCAGGACCCGCACGAACCCCGGCAGCCCTCCCTTGTACGAGCAATCCGGGCGACCGTTCGCATCGGCGGTCGCGATGAAGAGCATCGGGCAGCGCTCGATGAACCGACGATCCTCGTCGGTGAACGCCGTATGAACCGTCACCTGCTCCAGGCGGTCCGCGATCCGTTGCGTCTCCCGCGCGTGTTGCAGCCGACGCATTCCTTCGTGGTACATCGGCTCGCGTGCCATCGTTCCCCCCGGTGCCGGGATGACCGGCTACCCCTCGCCCGGACGGATGACCTCCGTCCGCCGCGGTCGAGAGTCTCCGAGCGTACCCGCTCGGGCTCCGGCCGCCCAGGCCGTGATGCGGGCGCGCCGGGGCGGCCCGAACGGTTGGGTAATCCGCTGCCGGACATGGGGTTGATCGAGGGGGGTCCACCGTCCGGTCCGGCGACATCCGGAACTCAAGAACCGCTTGACTCCTGCCGACATCATAGTGATATCATTCTGGCATCAGTTCACTCACAGGAGGGAAGGGCCATGTTCCGCGAGCGAGAGATCAAACCGTTGTCCGGGGTGTTCATGCTGATCACCCTCGTCGTCCTGAACCTCGTGCTGGTGGCGCTGTTCGTGGGCGCGATCCGCGCCGGCCAGGGATTCTGGGCGGTGACCTGGTCCCTCGTCTGGGCGGCGGACGTCGTCTGCCTGATGGGACTGTTCGTCGTCAATCCCAACGAGGCGAAGGTGGTCCAGCTGTTCGGCAGCTACGTCGGCACCGTCCGCGAGCCGGGCTTCAAGTGGGTCAATCCGTTCTCGACCCGCGTCAAGGTGTCGCAGCGCGTGCGCAACTTCGAGACGGCGAAGCTCAAGGTCAACGACCACGCGGCGAATCCGATCGAGATCGGGGCGGTCGTGGTGTGGAAGGTGACCGACACCGCCGAGGCGGTGTTCGAGGTGGACAACTACGAGAACTTCGTCCACGTGCAGAGCGAGGCGGCGCTGCGGAACCTGGCGACCTCCTACCCCTACGACGCCCACGAGGAGGGCGAGATGGCGCTGCGCAGCCATACCACCGAGATCGCCGGCCAGCTCAAGAAGGAGATCCAGGACCGGCTCACCAAGGCGGGGATCGACGTCATCGAGGCGCGGATCAGCCACCTCGCCTACGCGCCCGAGATCGCCGGGGCGATGCTGCGCCGCCAGCAGGCGAGCGCGATCGTCGCCGCGCGCCTCAAGATCGTCGAGGGCGCGGTCGGCATGGTCGAGCTGGCGCTCGACCAGCTGGCGAAGAAGAACGTCGTGTCCCTCGACGACGAGCGCAAGGCCGCCATGGTGAGCAACATGCTGGTGGTGCTGTGCAGCGACCAGCACACCCAGCCGGTGGTGAACACCGGGACCCTCTACCAGTAGCGGTGTGAGCCGATGGCGGAGAGAAAGCCGTTCCTGCTGCGCGTCGATCCGGCGCTGCTCGAGGCCCTCCAGAAGTGGGCCGCGGACGATCTGCGCAGCGTGAACGGGCAGATCGAGTTCCTGCTCCGCCGGGCGCTGCAGCGCGAGGGACGCCTGCGGCGGACGGCGGACGAGTCCCCCGAGACCCCGGAGGACCGTACGCGCTAGGATGGCCCCGCCCGGGGGCCCCCGGGTCCCGGCCGCCCGACACCAGGAGGCACCATGCGACCCCAGCGACCCGTCTCCCCGATCGTCGCCCTCGGCCTCGCCGCCGTGCTGACGCTCGCCGCCTCGTGCAACACCTCGCCCACCAACGCGCCGCCCCCGCCCGGGGGCGGCGGCACCGTGAAGGAGCTGGACTCGGGCAACATCCCGAATGGCGGCGTCTACAGCCACACCTTCGCCGGCGCCGGGACGTTCCACTACCACTGCACGATCCACGGCACCGGCATGGCCGGCCAGGTCATCGTCGTCAACGGCGCGGCCGACTCGGCGCTGGTGACCATCGCCAACAACACCTACACGCCGGACGTGGCGTCCGTGCGGCCGGGCGGCAGCGTGCGCTGGATCAACAGCGGCTCCACCCACACGGTGACCAGCAACTGAAGGGGCCGGACCGCCGGTCCGGTCCACGACAACCCCTCCGGCGTCGGGCGCGCAGCCTGTCGCGGGCGCGCCACACGCCGCCGCCGGTCCCCACGCCCACCGCCCGGACGCGTACCGGCAACCGCCTGTGCCGCAACGGCACGCGTGCCGCCACCGCGCATGGCACGCGCCCTGCTCTTCCCTCCCGTGACGCGACGCCCCTGTCGCCCCACCCACGCGGGAGGAACCGATGCAGCCGACGAACCGAACCATGCGCTGGACGACCGGCGTGCTGGTCGCCGCGATCACGCTGGCGACCGTGGCGCCCGCGGCCCAGGCCGACCGCCGCGACCGTCGCTACAAGGGACGCGACGACCGCCACTCCACCCGGGTGGTCACCCACCACCACGGGCCCTCGAGCGTCTACGTCGTGCGCCGCTCCGACGCCGGCCCGGCGATCGCCGGGTTCCTCGGCGGGCTGTTCCTCGGCGCCACCCTCGCCCACGCGGCCCCGGACGGGTTCTTCTACCACGACCCCTACTGCGACCGGAGGTTCGTGTCGCTCGAGATCTATCGGACGCACCTGCGCCGGCACCACCACCCGCGGGTCGTGCGTGTCATCGAGCGCGACAGCGGCCACTGCCTCCACACCTGGCAGTATCGCGACGGCGGCTGGCACGACTGGGACGATCGGGACTGGTACGACGACTAGGGATCGGGCGTGTGAGCCTGTGAGGACGTAGTCGGAGACGGGGAGCGTCCTGGACTGCGCGGATCGGGCTCACTGCGGCACGGCGGGCGGCGTCACGGTGACGTCGCCCGTTCGTGTTCCCGGCCGCGGGGCCGGCCTCCGTCCGCTACCAGAAGCTGCCGCGGCGGGACTCCGAGACGGCGACCGACTGCAGGCTGTCGCTCGCCCGCAGGCGCAGGCGCAGGTCGAATGCGATCCCCTGTCCTTCCGCCTCGCGCAGGGCGCGGGCGAGCGCGTCGAGGTCCGCGGCCACCTCCGGCCGCATCGCCGGGGCACGGGACAGTCCCTGCCGCAGCGCCTCGACCGTCGCCAGCCCCTCCGCCGCCGGGTGCCAGCGCGGCGATTGCCCGTAGTGGTCGTCGGCGAAGCCGAACTCGGACAGCGGCCGTGCTCCCAGCGCGTCCGCGAGACGGTCGAGCGCCGCGAAGTCCAGGTAGAGTCCGCGGCCACGGCGGAACGCGGCCAGCGCCGGGCCCCCGGGCGGCCCGACCGCCCGGGCGAAGCACGGCACCACGCGCGGGCGGACGGAGAGCGGGGCGCACAGCCACAGGAGCACGCCCCAGGCGAACAGCAGGGTCGCGGCGCCGTAGACGAACAGCCCCAGGGTCGGGCCGCCGCGCTCCGAGGCCGCGGCCCCGGCCGGGACCAGGCCCAGCACGCCGACCGCGACGCCGATCGCGAACACGACCGGGACCCACGGCGTGGCGCGCCGTCCCTCCTCGCTCAGCTGGAACGCGCGCTGCGCGGCGAGGCGGACCGCGACGTCGCCCGCCCCCGGCCCGGGGTCCCCGGCCGCCGTCGCCTCGCTCACCGGCTCCCGCGTCGCTCGCATGCGCCCCTCCCCCCTTCGAACCGCCGCACGCCGTCCGGCGGGCCGGCGGCCGCTACGCGGCCAGCGCCTCGGCCACCGGGAACGTGTGCTCCTCCGGCCGCAACACGCGCACCACGCGGACGTCCGCGGGCATCGGGCTCCACAGGTCCTCGCAGTCGCGCGGCGGTGCGCTGCCGTCCGGCTCGACCAGCACGCGGCAGAACGGCCGCCGCGAGTCCTCGGGGTTGGGGCTGAGCGAGAGCACGAGGTGCCCCGAGTCCATGTGGAGCACCGAGCCCGCCGGGTAGAGCCCCACCGTCCGCACCAGCGCCCACAGCACCGCCGGGTCGAACGAGACGCGGGTGGGCCCGAGCAGGTACTGGAGCGCCTCGAACGCCGAGCGCGGCCGGCTGTGGTAGGCGCGGTGCGCGGTGATCGCGTCGAAGCAGTCGCCCACCGCGACGATGCGCGAGAGCGTCGCCTGCCCCCACTCGTGGGCGACGTCCGGATAGCCGGTGCGGTCGAAGTTCATGTGGTGCTCGAGGCAGACGCGCATCGTGTCGAGCGTGAGCGGTGAGAGCCCCGGCATCCGCATCGTCATCCGGACGCCCTCGAGCGGGTGCCGCTGCATGAGCCGCCACTCCTCGGCGGACAGCTTGGCGGGCTTGCGCAGCACGTCGCCGGGCACGGCGAGCTTGCCGACGTCGTGGAGCAGGCCGGCCACCCCGAGGTCGGCGAGCACCTGCCGCGGCAGGCCGAGCGCCTGCCCCATGCCGACCGAGAGCACGCTGACGTTGACGCAATGGGCGTAGGTGTACTCGTCGTGGTCCTTCACCGCGGCGAGCCCGATCAGCGAGTACTCGTGCTTCATGATCGTGTCCACCACCGGCTGCACCAGCCGCTTCGCCTGCCGCAGGTCGAGCCGCCCCGACTGGCGCGCGCGCAGCACGATGTTCCGCGTGCCGAGCACGGCGCGCCAGAACACGCGCTTGGCGCGGCCACGCTCGGTCTTCTCCTTCGGCTCGGTCAGTTCGCGCGCCAGGTCGTCGGCGTCCAGCTCCGAGGCGGGGACCGTGAGGATGTGCTCGACCCGTGCCTGGGCGAGGGCCTCGCCGAGCGCGTCCGCGAGCGCGGTGTCCTCGGCCCCCATGAAGAGCTGGAAGAACCGCTCCAGCTCCGCCGCGTGCACGCCGTGGAGGAAACGGATGCCGCCGATCGAGCGGCGCTCGAACTCGCCCAGCAGTCCGTGGTAGACGGGCAGCAGCGCCGCGCTCGCCTTGACGCGGTGGCCGTCGAGGTAGAAGTAGTCGGCGACCGCGACCAGCGCGCACTCGTCCTCCTCGGCGAGCAGCGTCTGGACGACCGCGAGGAAGTCCTGCAGCTGGCGCTGGAACGCCTGGTTGCCGACATCGTGCGTGCGTGCGGTGCGGATGACCGCCGAGAGCCGGATCAGCAGCTGCGGCCCCAGCTCCTCGTAGCGGCGCTCCTCGGCCCCGTCCCCGCGTGCCGCCGCCGCGGGCGTCCCGCCGCCGGCCGGCTCAGTCGTGCCCACGGAGCAACCTCAGGGTCTCGGCGCAGGCCGCGCGGATCGGCGCGCGCTTCGAGGCCGCGCCGCGCTCGAGCACCTCGATCGCCCGCGGGGTGCCGATGCGGGCGAGGCAGCGGGCCACCGCCTGCCGGTGGGCGTCGGCGCCGCGCGCGAGCCAGTGTCCCTTCACCAGCTCGGCCTCGAGGTCGAGCAGGACGTCGTCGGTGCCGGTCGCGCCGAGCACGGTGTAGATCGCGCGCTGCTCCTCCCCCGGACGCTGCTCGAAGCGCTCCTCCCCGAGGAAGGCGACCAGGCGCCGCGCGGTCTCGGCGTGGCGCTCGAAGGCGAGCTGCTGCAGCGCGACGACGAACATGCGCCCCTCGAGCGTCGGCAGCAGCTCGAGCAGCAGCGGACGCGACGCGGCCGGCGGGACGCTGGCGAGCGCCGTCAGCGCCTCGAGCCGGACGCGCCGGTCGGCGTGCCGCAGCGCCGCCCGCAGCAGGCCGAGGATCGGCTCGCCGCCGATGCCGGCCAGGATCTGCACCGCGTTCCGCACCACCTCGGGGTTCGGGTCGGCGAGCCGCGGGGCGAGGCGTTCCGGGTTGTCGCGGCACAGGTCGGCGATCGCCTCGGCGAGGATCTTCCTCGTGCCGCGCTGCTGGCTGGCCGCCAGGGTCAGGTTCAGCCACTCGTCCGCCTGCTCGCCCAGCTCCCGCGCCAGCGCCACGAACTCGGCGACCTGTCCCGGCGACTGGCGGTCGATCCGCTCCGCGGTGGCGCCCACCGAGATCGGCTGGAAGAGCTCCTGGGTGAAGCTCTCGACCGACCACTCCTCGCTGCCGCAGTCGCGCAGCAGGGCCAGCGCCTCGCGCGCCTCGAGCCACGATCCGTCGGCGATCGCCATGCGGAGCATGCGCGGGACGAAGCGGGCGAGCTCGATCCGGTCCTCGGCGGTGGCGCCGGCGTCGAGATAGGCGTGGGCGACCGCCAGTGCCGTCGTCACCAGCGGCACCTCGTGCTCGGCGGCGAACTCCTCGTGGAAGCGGGCGATCTCGGTCGCGGACATCGCGTCCAGCTCCTCGTACCCGGCCTCGACCTCGGTCGTCAGGTCCCCGGTGGTCCAGTCGTCCGATCGCGAGCCGGTCCCCGAGGCGGTGGAGTCGTCCCCGCCGTCCGCGGCCGATCCGTCCGCGGCGTCGTCCGCGCTGGTGTCGAGCGTCGGCCATGGCATCAGCGCGCCCGGCTCCTCCACGGTGCCCGCGCCCACGTCGCCCTCGCCGGGCACGTAGTCCACGTCCACGTGCTGGAGGTTCGCCTGCCACAGCAGGGTCACGAGATCGTCCTCGACGTGCGCCTGGCCGCTCACGAACAGCACCGCGTCGAGGACCGCGTCCAGCTCGCGGGCGGTGATCGCGGGGTCGAAGGTGATCGCCCGCACGCCGTCGCGGTGGAACACGAGCGCGAGGTTGTCGTCCCGCGACTTCGCCGCGTAGAGGGAGGTCTCCTCGTGGAGCACGTCGTCGGCCGTGAACCGGTAGGTGACCGCGCCGTGCTCGGCGGTGAGCCGGGCCAGCGCCTCCATGAGCTCGGCCCGGAACCGGACCACGGTCGGGTTCGTGGCGTGGTAGAGCCGGCAGGTCTTCAGCGTCCGGGCGAACTGGTGGATCCAGCCGGCGAACGCCTTGATCGCCGGGTCCGCGGCACGGTCGTCCGCCGGGGCCGGGGCGGCCCCGGACGCCGCCGCCGCGGGCGCGGAGGTGCCGGTTTCGTGGTGGGTGGAGTCCATGCGTGAGCTTCCCCTGCCAGGGCGCCGGCGCGGGGCCGGTCCATCGGGGAAGGAATCGGCCAAGTCCGTGTCAGTCTTGAGGGAAATGGCCGGGCGGGGGCGCCGGCCGGGGCGCTCCGGCCGGGGGCCGGGCGGCGTGCGGACGGGGGGAACGCGAAAGGCGGCGCGTGAGCGCCGCCTTCGGTCGCGTGAGGTGGTCCCTCGAGCGAATCAGGCCTTGCGGACGTTGCCCGCCTGCAGGCCCTTCGGCCCCTTCGTCACTTCGAACTCCACCCGCTCCCCTTCGGCGAGGGTCTTGAAACCTTCGCCCTGGATCGCGGAGAAGTGAACGAACACGTCCTCGCCACCCTCCTGGGAGATGAAGCCGAATCCCTTCGCCTCGTTGAACCACTTCACGGTGCCTGTAGCCACTGATGAACTCCTTGTTCAGGGCCCGGAGGCCCTGTGCTGATCGCCGTCCGACGCGACGGCACGCCCGGTCACCCTGACCGGAATCCCCGCGTCGGCCCGGTCGTCACAGGACGAACGCCGCCCGATCGTCCGGAGCGGCGTTCGATGCGTCGAGCCCGTTCACCGACGTCGAAGACGCCGGGAATATCGGCCAAGCGCGGCGGACATTCAAGACCGAACTTCCCCGCGCGGCGACCCGCGCCCGCGGCGGCGGTTCCGCGCCGGAGCGCGCGGGCGAGGCGTCGCGGGCGCGCGACGCGCGGAAGCGTGGCCTGCCGGCCGCTCCGGAGCGAGGCGCCGTCCACGCGACAACGCGATTCGGGCGCTCGCCGGCACCGTCTAGCCGAACAGGGCATCCCCGCGCATGTAGACCGGCGGCGCCTGGCCCAGCATCGCCAGCAGCGTGGGCGCCACGTCGATCAGCCGGCCGCCCGGCCGTCGCGGGCGAAGCCGGAGGTCGGTCGCGAGCAGGAACCCGCGCTCGGAGGGGCTCTCGGGCAGGTAGCCGTGGGCGCCGCGCGGGCGCGGGTCGAACAGCCGCGGATGCTGGTCCGGGTCGAGCAGCCCGCGCGTCACGTCGAGCAGCGGGTGCCGGCGGTCGTTGGGGAACAGGATCCAGCCCGGCTCGGCGACCAGGAACAGCTCCCCGTACGCGTCGTCCTCGAACGGGAGATCGGCCGCGCGCAGGTCCTGGAGCGTGAGGAGCCGGGTGTTCTCGATCCCGCCCAGGACCTGGGTGAGGCGCGTGCGCGCTTCCTCGGTGTGGAACCAGAACCGCGCCATCGCCGGCTCCACGTAGAACGTGTACTCGGTCTCGGCCACGCCGGCCGCGCGCAGCGCCGCCGGCAGCGGCACGGCGCCGAACACCGGCTCCTGTCCGTGGTCCGAGAGCAGCAGCAGGGTGACGCCGCGTTCCTTGCAGCGCTCGTCGAGGCCGCGCAGCAGGCGGTCCAGCCAGCGGTAGGCACGTTCCACCCGCGCCGGCACGTCGAGGTGCCAGCGCTGGACGCTCTCGAGCGCGTGGACCTCGAGGAACTCGAGCGCACAGTCGCCGCCCGGCAGGGTCGCCGCCTGGCGCTCGAGCGCCGCGAGGCGTCGGGTGAAGAGGTAGCGCGAGTCGGGCACCAGCGCGAACACGGTCGGCTGGCCGGCGAGGGTCTCGAGCCCGCGCGCGCCGCGCCCGCCGCGGTGGTAGTCGGGGCGCCGGACCACGAACTGTCGCCGCCGCCGCGGCGGCAGCGCGGGGAGCGGATCGCGGCGGTCCACGAGATGGCGGGCGCACTGCAGGAAGGTTCCCAGCGCATCGCCCAGACGCGCGCCCGGCCGCGGCTTCCCCGGGATGCGGGACTCGGGGCGCAGGCTCACCTCCCACATGCGGTGCTCGTGCGGCGGGACACCGGTGAGCAGGGTCGGCAGGTGGTCGGCGCCGAGCAGGGTGGACAGCTCGACCGAGCGCCCGTCGCCGAGCCGCGCGTGGACGAACGGCGTCCGCTCGGCGGTGACGCGCCGGCGGTCGAAGCCGGGCAGGTAGCAGACGAGGAGGCGCGAGACGTCGGGCTCCATGGGGTCCGGGCGGCCGCTAAACTCCGCGGGAGGACGCCGGTCCGCGCGGCGTCGCCCGCGCCCGACGGGCGGAACCACGGCCTCCGGGCCGTTCCCGGGCGGAGCACCGCGCGCGCGACCACGCCCTGCAGGCGTTTCCGGACAGGGCCTAGTCCTCCAGCGTGCTCAGGTCGCCGACCGGCAGGCCCTGGTCCCAGGCCTTGAGGACCCGGCGCATGATCTTCCCGCTCCGCGTCTTCGGCAGCTTGTCGCGGAACTCGATCTCGCGCGGGGCGGCGTGCCCGGCCAGGTTCTTCTTCACGTGGGCGGCGATCTCCTTCTTCAGCTCCTCGCTCGGCTGGTGCCCGGCGCGCAGCGAGATGAAGGCCTTGATGATCTGCCCGCGCAGCTCGTCCGGCTTGCCGATGACGCCGGCCTCGGCCACCGCCGGGTGCGAGACCAGCGCCGACTCGACCTCGAACGGCCCCACCCGTTCGCCGGCGGTGTTGATCACGTCGTCCGCGCGGCCCTGGAACCAGAAGTACCCGTCCTCGTCGACATGCGCGGTGTCGCCGGTGAAGTAGTAGCCGGGGATGCGGAAGTACTCCTGGTAGCGGGCCGGGTTGTTCCAGATCTGGCGCATCATCCCGGGCCACCCCGCCTTGATGCACAGCAGCCCGAGCGTGTTCGGAGGCAGCTTCGTCCCCTGGTCGTCGAGGATCGCGGCCTCGACGCCGGGGAACGGCCGCCCCATCGAGCCGGGGCGGATCTCCATCGAGGGATAGTTCGAGATCAGCTGGTGGCCGGTCTCGGTCATCCACCAGTTGTCGTGGATGCGCCGGCCGTACACTCGCCAGCCCCAGCGCACCACCTCGGGGTTGAGCGGCTCGCCGACCGACAGCACGTGTCGCAGCGAGGAGAGATCGTACTTCTTCGCCACCTGCTCCCCCGCCGCCATCAGCATGCGGAACGCGGTCGGCGCCGAGTACCACACCGTGACGCGGTGCTTCTGGATCGTGTCGTACCAGGCGTCGGCGTCGAAGCGGCCGCCGCGGATCACGTTCGTGGCCCCGTTCAGCCACGGGGCGAAGATGCCGTACGAGGTGCCGGTCACCCAGCCGGGATCGGCGGTGCACCAGTAGATGTCGTCCGGCTTCAGGTCGAGGACCCACTTCCCGGTCTGGAAGTGGCCGATCATCGCGTTCTGCACGTGGAGCGCGCCCTTGGGCTTCCCGGTCGAGCCCGAGGTGTAGTGGAGGATGAGCGGGTCCTCGCGGTCGAGCCACACCGGCTCGAAGCGGTCGCTCGACGTCTCCATCTCGGCGTCCCAGGCGCGGTGCCGGCCCTCGGCGGCGCCGCCGCCGCCGACCAGCACCACATGCTTCAGGCTCGGCAGGTCGCCCTCGGGGACGCGTTCGAGCAGCCCCTTCGTGGTGAGCAGCGCCACCGCCGCCGCGTCCTGCATGCGGTCGCGCACCGCGTCGGTCATGAACGCCTCGAACAGCGGGCTCGGGATCGCCCCCACCTTGAGGATGCCGAGGATGCCGATGTAGCACTCGGGAGTGCGCGGCAGGAACACGAACACCCGGTCGCCGCGGGTCACGCCGAGCCGGGTGAGCGCGTTCGCGAACCGGTTCGAGAGCCGCATCAGGTCCGCGAACGTGTGCTTCTCGACCCGCGTGCCGTCGGTGTAGAGCAGCGCCAGCTTGTCCCGGAGCGGTCCCGCGCAGTGCCGGTCGATGCACTCGTGCGCCATGTTCACGCGCCCGGTGCGGGCCCAGTCGAACTCGGCCTCGACCTGCTTCCAGTCGAACGTGGCGCGGGCGCGCTCGTAGTCGGCGAGGTTGGCGTCGTGTCCGGGTACGGGCGGCAGCACTTCCATGGCCATCGGGGTCTCCCGCGCGGAAGGGTGGGGTCGCCGGGAACGCGCGCCAAGGCTATCGGGCGGGGCCGGCAGCGTCAACGCGTCGCGCTCACGTCCGGGGGGAGGTATCGGCCGGCCGGCCGGCCCGCCCCAGTGCGACCCGCGCCGGCGCGCACGGCGTCGCCCGCGCGTCGGGCGGCGTGACCGGCCGCCGCCGCGTTCCGCGCATGACCCGGCGCCCCGTTTCTGCTTCACTCCGCCGGTCCGGCCGGGCGCCGGGAGCGGAGGGGAAGGTGAAGGGGAGCTCGCACGATCTCGCCACATCGCTCGGGCTGCTGGTGCTGCGGCTCGGCGCCGGCGGCCTGCTGTTCGGCGCGCACGGCTGGGCCAAGCTGCTCGACATCGCCGGCCGCGCGCCGAGATTCGCCGACCCGATCGGGCTCGGGCCCGAGGTGAGCTTCGGCCTGGTGG
>CAZKQE010000050.1:8057-11754 GCA_964554725.1 uncultured bacterium | reverse complement strand
GGTGGCCGGGTTCGAGCGCGGCGTGCGCCCGATCGGGCTCTGGTCGATGTCGACCACCTTGTCGATGTGCCCGACGCCGACGATCTCCCGGTGGGCTCCGGGCAGGGGCCCGGTGCCGCCGAAGTGCCGCAGCAGGCCGGCCAGCAGGATGTCGTTCACGAGCGTGCTCTTGCCGGAGCCCGAGACGCCGGTCACGCCGACGAGACAGCCGAGCGGGAAGCGCGCCTCGATGTCCTTCAGGTTGTGGGCGCGCGCCCCGCGCACGACCAGCGCCTCGCCGCTCCCGGTGCGCCGCCGCTCCGGCACCGGGATCTCGCGCGCGCCCGAGAGATAGCGCCCGGTGAGCGAGGCCGGGTCGGCCGCCACCTCCGCCGGCGTCCCGGCCGCCACCACCGTCCCGCCGTGGCGTCCCGCGCCGGGGCCGAGGTCCACGAGGTAGTCGGCCGCCAGCATCGTGTCGCGGTCGTGCTCCACCACCACCAGGGTGTTGCCGAGGTCGCGCAGGCGGTGGAGGGTCGCCAGCAGCCGCCGCTGGTCGCGCGGGTGGAGGCCGATCGAGGGCTCGTCCAGGATGTAGAGCACGCCGGTGAGCTGCGAGCCGATCTGGGTGGCGAGCCGGATGCGCTGGGCCTCGCCGCCCGCCAGCGTGCCGGCGGCGCGGTCGAGGGTCAGGTAGCCGAGCCCCACGTCGGCGAGGAAGCCGAGCCGGCCCAGCAGCTCCTTCAGGATGGGCCGCGCGATGGTCTCGCGTGCGCCCTCGAACCGCAGCGCCGCGAGCCCGTCCCGGGCGGCCGCCACGGACAGCGCCGACCAGGCGCCGATGCTGCGGCCGTCGATGCGGACCGCCAGGCTCTCCGGGCGCAGGCGCGCCCCCCCGCACTCGGGGCACGGGGTGGGGTTCATCAGGCCCGCGATCGTGCGTCGCACCTGTTCGCTGCCGGTCTCGCGGTAGCGGCGCTGGAGGCTGGGGATCACGCCCTCCCAGGCGCTGCGGTGGATGAACGCCGAGCCCTTGCGGGTCCGGAACTCGAAGCGCACCTCCTCGTCGCCGGTGCCGTGCAGCACCAGCCGCTGCACCCGCGCCGGCAGCCGCTTCCAGGGCGTGTCGAGGGAGAAGTCGAAGTGCCTCGCCAGCGCCTTGATCGTGCCGGAGGTCCAGGTGCCCTGCGCGTTCCCCCACACCGCCACCGCGCCCTGACGGATCGACTTCGCGGGGTCGGCCACCACCAGGCCCGCGTCCACCTCGAGCCGCGTGCCGAGCCCGTCGCAGGCGCGGCAGGCGCCGTAGGGCGAGTTGAAGGAGAAGCTGCGCGGCTGCGGCTCCTCGACGCTGGTGCCGCAGTTCGGGCACGCCGCCCCCTGGCTGAGCAGCAGGTCGCGGTCCGGACCGGGGGCCGGGCCGCTCGCGGGCGCGCGCGCGACGGCGACCAGTCCGTCCCCGAGCCGGAGCGCAGTCTCGAGCGAGTCGGCGAGCCGGCCCGCCGCGCCCGGCTCGACCCGCAGCCGGTCCACCACGACGGCGATGTCGTGGCGCTTGTGGCGGGCCAGCTTCGGGATCTCCTCGAGCTCGAGCCATGTGCCGTCCACCCGCACCCGCAGGTAGCCCTGGCGCCGGATGTCCTCCAGCTCCTTGCGGTACTCGCCCTTGCGCCCGCGCGCGATCGGGGCGAGCAGGTGGATCCGCTCGCCGTCGAAGCCCGCGGTCAGGGTGTCCACCATCTCCTGCACGCTCTGCCGGCGCATCCGGGTGTCGCACTTCGGGCAGTGCTGGGCCCCCAGTCGGGCGAACAGCAGGCGCAGGTAGTCGTGGATCTCGGTGACCGTGCCGACCGTCGAGCGGGGATTCGCGCCGGCCCCGCGCTGTTCGATCGCGATCGCCGGGCTCAGCCCCTCGATCGCGTCCACGTCCGGCTTCTCCATCTGGCCGAGGAACTGCCGCGCGTAGGCCGAGAGCGACTCGACGTAGCGGCGCTGGCCCTCGGCGTACAGGGTGTCGAAGGCCAGCGAGGACTTGCCGGAGCCCGAGACGCCGGTGACGACGATCATCCGCTGGCGGGGCAGCCGCAGCGTGAGGTCGCGCAGGTTGTGCTCGCGCGCCCCGCGGATGGCGATGTCGGAGAGTCCGGCCCCGGCGGCCGCCGTCGGGGCGGCCGGACGGCCGTTCCCGGCCGGGCGGGCCTGCCCGACCGCGCGGCCGGACCGTGCAATTCGCGAGACGGTGGACATGGACCCGGGACCATATCACGCCGATGACAGGGGGATGGATGCTATGCTCCCGGTGGAGACCGATCCATGCGCATGACCGTCATCCGCCGCCCGGCCGCGGCGGCACGGACCACCCTCGCCCTGCTCGTGCTGGCCGGCGCGGCGGCGACCGCCCGCGCCGAGGAGCCGCCGCCGCCCGGCGTGCTGGTCGGCACCGTGGTGCGGGCGGACGACGGCTCACCGGTCCCCTATGCCCACGTCACCGAGGAGCGGAACCGGGTCGGCGCCACCACCGACGAGCGCGGCCGCTTCCTCCTCGCCGGGCTGCCGCCCGGCCGCCTCGAGCTGCGCATCCAGGCGCTCGGCGGCCCGCCGCTGCTCGAGAGCGTCGAGATCGCCCCGGGCGACACCCTGCGGCGCACCTACCGTCTGCCGCCGACGGCCCGCGAGCGCTTCCAGGCCGCCCGCGACAGTCTCGCGGCGCGCGGACTGTGGCCGCCCACCCTCGACCCCACCCTGCACGCCCACATGCGCGAGGCCCTCGACGTGCGGGTGTTCCGGCTCGACCCGACGCGCGGCGACCCGGCCGCCCCGCCCGACCGCGAACGCTGGATGGGTCCGTGGCCGATCGTCGGCGAGGCCCGCGGGCAGGTGCGCGAGGCGGTCGCCGCGCTGATCGAGGTGCTGCGCCATCCGCCCCTCTACCTGCCCGACCTCGAGGGCTCGGTGAAGGAGTGCGGCGGCTTCTCGCCCGGGGTCGGCGTCCGCCTCAACGGCACCGGCCACACGACCGAGCTGCTGCTGTGCTACGCCTGCGCCGAGTTCTCGCTGTGGCGCGACGGACGGCCGGTCCAGAGCGGGGACTTCGAGGACCGCGAGGCCGACTTCGTCGCCTTCGCCCGGCGCATGTTCCCGGACGACCGCGCGTTCCGCCGGCTCGCCGGTCGGCCCGGGCGCGCGTCGCGCTGAGCGCGCGCGCGGCTACTCGTAGCGGAGCGAGTCGACCGGGTCCAGTCGCGAGGCGCGCATCGCCGGATAGAGCCCGAAGAACACGCCGATGATCGCCGAGACGGAGATCCCGGTCACCACCGACCACAGCGACACGTAGGTCGGCATCCGGCTCAGCTCGTGGACGAGCCACGAGATCCCCGCCCCCAGCGCGACGCCGGCGGCGCCCCCGCCGGCGGTGAGCAGCACCGACTCGATCAGGAACTGCGAGAGGATCGCCTTCCGCGGGGCCCCCAGCGCCTTGCGGATGCCGATCTCGCGCGTACGCTCGGTCACCGCGACCAGCATGATGTTCATGACGCCGATGCCGCCGACCATGAGGGAGATGGACGAGATGAGGGCCATCAACGCGAAGATGCCGCCGGTGATCGTGTTGTAGAGGGAGAGGAACGCGTCGTCCGTGAAGACGACGAAGTCGTTCTGCTTGTTGCTCGGCAGATGACGGCGGATCCGCAGCACCTCGATGATCTGCTGCTGGGCGACG
>CAZKQE010000050.1:0-8047 GCA_964554725.1 uncultured bacterium | reverse complement strand
GCTCCCCGCGCTTCGGGAACCACGGCGGCGCCTCGGCCGGCGCCGGGAAGTACTTGTCCATCGTCGTGTGCGGGATCGCCCCGGCCTGGTCGAAGTTGTTGCCCATCATGCGGCCGCGCGCCTCGTACTCGCCGATCACGGTGAACGGGATGCCGTTCACGTGGACGCGCTCACCCAGACCGCTCGCGTCCTTGAACAGGGCCTCGCGGGTGTCCTTGCCCAGCACGATGACGTTCGCGCGCCGGTCGACCTCCTCCTGCGTGAAGAAGCGCCCGCGCGAGAGGTCGTTGCCGTGCGTGGTGAGGTAGTCCTCGTTCGTGCCGTAGAAGAACACCCCGCGCGCCACCCGTCCCTCGCGGGAGATGACGACGTCCCCCCAGGGCCACTTGAACGGGGCGATCGCCTTCACCGCCGGGGCGCGCTCGAGGATCGCCTGCGCGTCCTCCATCGTGAACGCCTTGCGCTTGCGCAGGCTGTCGGGGAAGTCCCCGAAATGGATCCCGGGCCGGATGCGGCGGATGTAGATCGTGTTGTTGCCGAAGGACTGGATGCTCTCCTTGAACGAGCGCTGGAACCCGTTGATGAGCGACACCATGCCGATCACGGTCCCGACGCCGATGACGATCCCCAGCAGGGCGAGCGCCGAGCGCAGCCGGTTCGCGACCAGCGCGCGGGTCGCCATCCCCAGGGTCTCGCGCAGCAGGTGCCAGTCCATGGGCTACTCGTACCGCAGCGCTTCGATCGGGTCGAGACGCGCCGCCCGCCACGCGGGGTAGGAACCGAAGAAGATGCCGATGAGCGCCGACATCCCGATCCCCAGCGCGACCGCGGGCCAGCTCACCGCCGCCGGCAGCGGCGTGAGCGCGCCGGCGAGCAGGGCCAGACTCAGACCGACCGCGATGCCGATCAGCCCCCCGCTCAGCGACAGCGTCGTGGACTCGACCAGGAACTGGGTGACGATGTCCCGCCGCCGCGCCCCCATCGCCTTGCGGATCCCGATCTCGCGCGTCCGCTCGGTGACCGAGACCAGCATGATGTTCATGATGACGATCCCCCCCACGAGCAGCGAGATCGCCGCCACGCCGATCGTCACGACGAAGATGCCGCCGGTGAGGGTCTGGTAGAGCTCCATGACGTTCTCGGAGGTGGTGATCCCGAAGTTGTCGGGCTGGCCCGGCCGCAGGTGCCGGCGGCCGCGCAGCACGTTGCGCACCTCCTGCTGGGCGGTCGGCATCGAGGCCTGATCGAGGCTCTTCACCGCGATCCCGAAGCTGCCGCGCTCCTGCTTGAACTTCTGGAAGGTCCGGATCGGGATCGCCGCGAATCGGTCCTGGCTCTGGCCGAACATCTTGCCCTTGCCGGCGATCACGCCGACGATCTCGTAGTTCTCCGCGCCCAGCCGGATCTCGCTCCCGAGCGGGTCGCGGCGGGGGAACAGCTCCTCCGCCACCTCGGAGCCGATCACGCACACCATCCGGCGGCGCTGGTCGTCGAGCTCGGTGAGGTGCCGCCCGCTCCCGATCGGCAGGTCGTCGATGATCTCGTAGCCGGCGCCCCGGCCCCGCACCGCGACCTGCCGCACCTCCTTCTCGCGGTAGCGGGCGGTGGTGCGGGTCTCCGCCTGGGCGACGATCACCGCCGCGTGGGGCACGCCGCCGCGCAGGGCGTCCACGTCGTCGAGGGTGATCGGCGGGTTGTCCTTCACCGCCTCCCACGCCTCCTGGCTGGTGACGAAGCCGTACGGGTCCACCCAGAACACGTTCGCGCCCGCGTTCAGCAGCTTCTCCGAGACGAAGCGGTTCAGGCCCTCGACGAACGACAGCACGGCGATCACCGACATGACGCCGATGATGGTCCCGAGCAGCGTCAGCATCGAGCGCAGCTTGTTCGCGCGCAGCGCGCCCAGCGCGATTCCGGCGCTCTCGCGGAGATTCATGGCCGCCCCCCCTCCCGGTCCCCGGACCGCGTCAGCCGGCCGCGCCCGAGAACGTCCGCGCCTGCTGCCGCTCGTCGCTCTCGATCTTGCCGTCCCGCATGCGGACCACCCGTCGCGCGTGCGCGGCGATGTCCGCCTCGTGGGTCACGAGGATGACGGTGTTGCCCTGCTTCCAGATCTGCTCGAACGCGGCCATGATCTCCTCGCCGGTCGCCGTGTCGAGGTTCCCGGTCGGCTCGTCGGCGAGGATGATGCTCGGCTTGTTGACGAGCGCCCGGGCGATCGCCACCCGCTGGCGCTGCCCGCCCGACAGCTCGTTCGGCTTGTGCTTGATCCGGTCGGTGAGACCGACCAGCTCGATCGCCTCGCGGGCGCGACGACGCCGCTCCTCGTGGCGCAGGCCGGCGTAGACGAGCGGCAGCTCGACGTTGTGGAGGACGTCCGCGCGCGACAGCAGGTTGAAGGTCTGGAAGACGAAGCCGATCTCCTGGTTGCGGATCCGCGCCAGGTCGTCGTCCGACATCGTGCCGATCTCCTGGTCCTTGAGCCGGTAGGAGCCGCCGGTCGGCGTGTCGAGGCACCCGATGATGTTCATCAGGGTCGACTTCCCCGAGCCCGAGGGACCCATGATGGCGACGTACTCGTTCGGGGCGATCGAGAGGTCCACGCCGTTCAGGGCGTGGACCTTCTCGGAGCCGACCTGATACACGCGGTGGAGGTCGTGGATGGCGATCAGCATGGGTCAGCCCTTCCGCTTCCCGCCCGCGGCCTCGCGCTTCACCTTCACGCCCGGCTTGAGCTCGCGCAGCGCCTTGTAGGGACCCGAGACCACCAGGTCGCCCTCCTTCACGTCGCCGGAGATCTCGATCATCGTCTCGCTGGCGATCCCCGCCCGGACCGGGACGAAGGTGGCGACGTCGTTCTTCACCACGAAGATGCCCGTGATCTCCTGCTCCTTGCGCCCGGCCGTGTCGTCCTCGGCGGCGTTCGCCTCCGCGCGCCGGGCCCGGCGCTCCCCGCCCTTGCGGTTCGCCCGCTCCAGCTCGCGGTCCGTGCGGATGACGACCGCCTGGATCGGCACCGCGCGCGCCTTCGGGTGGGTCCCGGTCTCGATCTCGACGTCCGCGGTCATCCCCGGCCGCACGGCGGGGACCGTGTGGTCGAACACGACCTGGACCTCGAAGTTCGTCTGCCCCTCGCTCCCGCCGGTCAGGCTGCGGGTCGCGGTGTTCGCGATCTCGGTCACGGTGCCCGGGAACGAGGTGTCCGGCAGCGCGTCCACGGTGATGCGCGCCTTGAGGCCGGTCCGGATGTCCACGATGTCGGCCTCGTCCACGTTCGCCCGCACCAGCATCCGCGACAGGTCCGAGACCGCCAGGATCTGGGTGCCGGGGTTGTTCATGGTGCCGATCATGACGATCTCGCCCTCCTCGACGTTCAGGGCGCTGACGACCCCGTCGAAGGGCGCGATGAACCGGCACTTGCCCAGGTTGTCCGCGGAGGCGGTGAGCGCCGCCTCGGCGCGCGCCACCTCCTCCTGCGCGGTGGCCGCCGACGAGCGCGCGGACTCGACGCTGGCGGTCGCCCGGTCCCACTCGGCCTGCGACAGCAGCTTCTGCTCGAACAGCGCGCGCTGGCGCAGGTAGTTGTCCTCCGCCACCTTGAGCGACGCGCGCGCGTCGGCGAGCCGGGCCCGCGCCGAGGCCAGCGATGCGCGGGCCTGGTTCCAGGTCGCCCGGTACTGGGTGTCGTCCAGCTGCAGCAGCAGCTGCCCGCGCCGCACCCGGTCGCCCTCCGCGACCGCGAGGTCGATGATCTTGCCCGGGACGTCGGCGCTGATCTTCACCTGGGTCTTGGGTTCGATCTTGCCGGGCGCCTTGACCCGCGAGGTGACGTCCTCGACCCGGACCTTCGCCAGCTGCACCGACTCGACCTTGCCGCCGGCGCCACGCACCAGGTTGGCCACGACGAGGGCGACCACCAGCAGGCCGCCGATCCCGATCCAGATCCACTTCTTCTTCATCGAGCCCTCTCCCGTTCTCGCCGCGTCACTGCGACTGTCCGCGCACCCGGTTGATCTGCGCCTCGGCGACCCGGATGGCCGCCAGCGCCCGCACGAGATCGCTCTTCGCCGTCTCCAGCTGGACCTGCGCGTCGATCAGCTCCAGGATCGTGGCCGAGCCCACGTTGTACTTCTCCTGGGTGAGCTTGAGGCTCTCGGTGGCCGACTCCAGCCCGCGCTGGGCCGCGACCTGGCTCTCGGTGGCCTCGCGATGCGCCAGGATGGCCTGCCGCACCTCGCCGGCGAGGTTGCGCCGCAGGGCGTCCCGGTCCTCCTGCGCCCGCGTCAGGGCGGCCCGCGCCGAGGCGATGCGCGCGTCCACCGTGCCGAGGCTGAAGATATCCCAGCGCAGCGAGATCGTCCCGCGCAGGTCGCGGTCGAGGTTCGTCTCGCCCTTCTGCTCCGCGCCGGTGAGCCGCTCCGTGTTCGTGAAGTTCGTCTTCTGGTTGAACGACGCCGAGCCGCTCGCCGTGACGTACGGCAGCCGGCCGAGCCGCGCCCCCGCGTGGCTCGCGCGCGCCGAGGCGAGCGCGGCCTCGGCGGCGATCAGGTCGGGGCGCTTCGCGGCGGCCTCCGCCAGCACCGCCGCCTCGTCGTACGTCTGCATCCGGGCGCTGAGCACGGTGTCCACCGCCCCCATCGCGGCCTCGTCGACGCCGATCTGCCGCGCCAGCTCGATCCGCTGGACGATGACCGCGTGGCGGGCCTGGAGCAGGTCCACCTCGCTCTGCGCCGACCGCACCTGCGCCTTCAGCAGGTCGCTCTTCGAGACCGAGCCGACCTCGAACATCGCCCGGACCCGCCGCTCGTCGTCGCGCGCCAGCTGGAGGGATCCCTCGGCCACCTCGGAGAGCTTGATCGCCTTCACGACCTCGTAGAACTGCCGGCGCACGCCGAGCGCGACGTCGTTGCGGGTCGCGTCGAGCGTGTAGCGCGCCGAGCGGCTGTTCTGCCGCGCCGCCGACAGGTTCGCCCAGGCCGAGGGCGTGAGGATCCCCCAGCTGAGGGAGACGGTCGGAGCGGAGAAGTTGGAACGGGAGTCGTTGGGCTCGATCGGCACCGGGCTGCCCGCGAAGGAGACCGATCCGGTCTCGTTCGTGCTGCGCGTCTCCGACCGGGTGAGGGAGGCGGTGAGGTTCGGCAGCACCCCGCCCCACGCCGAGTAGAGGCTCCCGCGCGCGCTCGTCACCCCGGCCCGCGCACCGACCACCAGGCCGCTCCGGTCCATCGCGAGCTTCACCGCGTCGTCGGCCGTCATCGTGGTCGCTCCCGCCCCGGCCGCGGTCAGCCCCAGCATGGCCAGAACGGCGAAGGAACGCATCACGCCCATCGTCATCATGCCCGTGTCTCCCTCACGATCGAGGCGTCGCCTGCGGGGACGCTCCCCGGGACGTGCCGTGCCTACGCGCGGACGCGCGGAAAGTTTCACGACCGGTCAACCGCCCCGGGTCATCATCGCCACCAGCCCGGCGAAGCACCCCATGAGCACCGCGTAGAGGCCGCCCAGCACCCACGCCACCGGCTTGCGCCGCGCTCCGGAGAGGGCCGCGACGCCGAGCACGAGGACCGCCAGGTACCAGATCGAGAGCGGACCGATCGCGTCGAGGAAGAATCCGAGCGCCGCCTGCAGCTTGCCCGGCGGGTCCGCCTCCGGGACCAGGATCCCGAAGCCGGTGTGGATGCCCTTCATGGTCTGCCGGCCCCAGGCCAGCGCCCCGGTCAGCAGCTGGCCGGGGATGGTCACGAGCGAGGACCACGCTGCCGCCTCGAGCGCCAGGCGGAAGCGGAAGCGCGTGCCGAGGATGAACCCGGCGCCGAACCAGACCAGCAGGGCGGTGAAGAGCAGGATCACCGGCAGCGCGATGAGCTGCTGGACCATGGTGATCGCGAGCCCGGTGGGACCCGACATGAAGCTCTCCATCCGGTCCACCTGGACCGCGGTCATGCGGCCGTCGGCGACCGCCTCCTCCCAGCTGTCGACCATCATCGGCACCATCGCCCGCTGGTGGAGCGCGGCCGAGAAGGCGAGGCTGACGACCAGCAGCACCAGCATCGGGAACCACCACTGCGCGCGCGCCTCGAGCCCTCCCCACGCCGAGGCGGGGCGGGTGAAGACGGCGACCGCGCGTTGCAGCGGGGACAGGCCCGGTTCCGCGTGCGCGGGGACCGGGGCGGCGTCCGGCATCGGACTGTCCATCGCTCCTCCGGAAGGGGTCGGGTGGGACGGCCAGGGGGGATACGGCAGGAACGATGGACGGTACGGAGTCCCCGCGGGCGGGTCAAACCGGCCGGGACCGGCGCGGAGAATGACGGGCCCGGCGCGGGGCGGCGCCGGGCCCGGTCCACGGGGCGAGGCCCGCGTCAGTTCAGCGTGAACCTCACCGGCACCGCCACCCAGACCGCCACCGGCTTGTTGTTCGAGAGCGCCGGCTTGAACACCCACTGGCGCACGGCCGCCACCGCGGCGGCGTCCAGCATGGCGATCGACTTGACCACCTTGGCGTCCTTCACCCGCCCGTCCTTCCCGACCAGGGCCTGGACGAGGACGGTCCCGTCCACGTTGGCGGAACGGGCCAGGTCCGGGTACTCGGGCGGCACCTTGGTGACCGCCTCCGGGAGCTCCTCGACGTAGACGTATTCGCCCAGCTTGGGCAGCTCGTCCTCCGAGGGAGGGGCGACCACCAGCTCGCCCTCGCCGGTCGAGACGCCCGGCGTGCTCTGCGCGATCTCCTCCTGCGAGGCGATCGTCTGCTCCGGGGGCGCCTCGGCGTCCGGGACCGGGACCGCGACGCCGACGGTGGGCGGGGTGACCGGCACCGCGACCTGGACCTGGGGCGGCGGCTCGTTCTGCGTCAGCGGCGGCGGCGCCGCCAGCTCGCGGTACGGCACCACCACCACGCTGGTCTCCTTCGGCCGGTTGCGCAGGAAGGCGCTGCCGCCGAACGTCAGCATGAACGCCAGCACGAACGCCCCGCTCCCGAGCAGGACGCCGCGGAACATGTACTTGCGCGCGACCTCCTTGAGCTCGGGCGCCCCGTAGGGCATGAAGCGGAACAGGCTCTCGCCCTGGTTCCCTTCCGCGATGGTCGTCACAGCGCCTCGACCTCCTTCTTCTCTTCGAGGGTCAGCGTGCCGAGGGAGAACCGGGTCAGGTTCGCGAGGTCCAGCTCGTCGATGATGTCCACCATGTTGTTGAACTTCGCCTCACGGTCGATCTTGATCAGGACCACCAGGTCCTTGTTCCCCTTGAAGGGCTTGAGCACCGCGCTCAGCCCCGGCACGTCGCTGCGCACCCACGGATCGGTGCCCCGTTTCCAGTAGGCCCGGTCGTCCGGGAGCACCCGGACCGTCAGCACCTTCGATTCGGCGATCTCGATCTTAACATCTTTGTCGGGCGGCAGGTTGATCTCGAGCGCCTGCGGCGTCCGGAAGACCGTGGTCACCATGAAGAAGATGAGCAGCAGGAACGCCACGTCCACCATCGGGGTCATGTCGATCCGGATCCCCAGCCGCCGCTTGGGACGGTGGAAACCGGTCCCCTTCTTCTTGCCGCTACTTCGTGGTGCGGGGGCGTCTACGGCACCCATCGGTCCTCACCTCCTCGTGGGTCAGTGCGCGGCCGCGGTCTGCTTGAAGAGACCGCTCCGCGCCTCCAGGTCGGTCTGCACGTTGAAGCGCGGGGCCTTGGCGTCCTGCAGGCCCTGCATCATGTCGGCCATGATCCCGTAGGGTGCGTCCTTGTCCATCTTCACCAGGATGCGCGCCATCGGGTTCGCCGCCCGGGCGTTCGAGAGCACGACCGACAGGTCGGTCGCCACCGCCTCCGCCGGCACCTCGCGCGACACTTCCTCCCCGCGCTGACGGTAGATGACCCGCACGCTGGGGATCTTCGTCACGGCGATCGTGATGATGTCGGACTCGGGGGACTTCGCCTCGGAGTTCGATTCCGGCAGCGTGATCTTGTCCTTCTCCGGCGGCTTGAACTGCGTGGTCGCCATGAAGAAGATCAGGAGCAGGAACGCGACGTCGACCATCGGCGTCATGTCGAT
>CAZKQE010000049.1:5624-11863 GCA_964554725.1 uncultured bacterium | reverse complement strand
ACGTGCTCGCGGGCGAGCCGCGAGACGTACCAGGTGGGGATCGCCGAGGGATCGGCGAACGGCTCGTCGTAGCAGCGGGCGAGGGCCGGCAGGATCGCGGCCGCCTCCTCGAGCTGCACCGTGCGCGCGGTGTGCCGGCACCCCAGGTGCGCGGCGATCCGGGCGGCGTGCGGCGACTCGTCGTAGCGCGGGTCGTCGAAGCCGATCGTGAAGGTGCGCACGGGGCCGCCGCCCGCGCGCTGCATCGCCGCGACCACCGCCGACGAGTCCACCCCGCCGGAGAGGAACGCGCCCAGCGGCACGTCGGCGAGCAGATGGCGCCGCACGGTCTCGGTGAAGGTGGCGCGGAACCGCTCGACCCACTCGGCCTCGCTCGCCGCCGGGGCGGGCCGCCAGTCGAGCCGCCAGAACCGCTCGATCCGCGGCGGTCCCGCGGGGCCCAGCGTGAGCAGGCCGCCGGGCGGGAGCTTGAGGACCTCCTCGTAGATCGAGTGGGGCGCCAGCGTGTGCCCGAACGCGAAGTAGGCGTCGAGCGAGGCGGCGCGCGGAGTGAACGCGAGGTCCGGCACCGGGGCCAGCGCCTTGAGCTCGGAGCCGAACGCGAGCCCGCCACCCTGCTCGGTGTAGTAGAGGGGTTTGATGCCGAGCGGGTCGCGGGCGAGCCGCAGCGTGCGTGTCGCGCGGTCCCACAGCGCGACCGCGAACATCGCCTCGAGCCGCGGCCACAGCGCGTCGCCCCACGCGACGAATCCGTGCAGGATCGCCTCGGTGTCGCTGCGGGTGCGGAAGCGGTGCCCGGCCGCCTCCAGCTCGCGCCGCAGCGCGGGGAAGTTGAACACCTCGCCGTTGAACACCAGCGTGTAGCGGCCGTCCTCGCTCGTCATGGGCTGGTGTCCGCCGGCCACGTCGATGATGCTGAGCCGCCGCATGCCGAGGCCGAGGTCACCGTCCGCGTGGATCCCCTGGTCGTCGGGACCGCGGTGGACGATGGTCGCGCACTGGGCCTCGAGCACCGCCGGGTCCACCGGCACCCCGTCGCGGCGGTACCAGCCGCAGATGCCGCACATCGAGGGGGAACCTCCGCAAAGGAATCGGCCGAGGTCAGTCCCCAGCCTCGGTGGACCACACCCATGGCTCCGCCAGAATCGAGAGGGGCCGAGCGCATCCCGCGCCCAGCCCGCCCAACATTCCGAGTATCTGGGCTTATCGCCCCAACAACACCATCTTCTTCTGGTCGCCGAACGTGCCGGCCCGGATGCGGTAGAGGTACACGCCGGCGCGGAGCGGGTGACCGCCTTCATCCCGATGGTCCCAGTCTACGTCGTGAACTCCAGCGGGGAACTGGCCATTGGCAAGCGTACGAACGAGGCGACCCGCTGCGTCGAACACCTCGAGGCTCACGGTGGTTCCCGCCGGCAGAGTGAACCGGATCGTCGTCGAGGTCGAGAACGGATTCGGTTCGTTCTGGCCCAGGGCAAAGGCGCCCGGAAGCAGGGCCGCTTCGGTGGGCGTCGGATTCACCAGTACGGGGTCTTCGAGAGATGCCCCCTGTCCGCCGGCGGGGACCCCCACGATCGTCAGTGCCACTGCCACGTGCGGAGACGGAACGATGGGGAACCAGCGATACAACAACGGAGCACTGGGGATCTCGTAGACGTTCGACTCGATCGTGCACCCCGTGGGCGAAATGGACACGACACGTCCTGACCACACTTCCTCGTCGTAGTCATAGTGGGCCGTGTCCTTGACTCCGAACGATCCGGATGAGCGAACCCACGCGACCGGTGTCGAGTCAAAGGATGGGTTGAAAGTAATGGACTTGCGCATCAGATAACGATAAACCGTGTAGGTGCCGGTCGTAATCCCGGGCAGATTCGCCAAGTACCGCTGGGAAGTATCGATCGAAACGACTGACAGCCCGGTTTCTCGCCGGTGAGTAATCACTTTCGGCGAAGCGAAGAACTTGAGCGCCGTGTCAGCGCGAACATGCCCAAAGCCGGCTGAGTCGTCGAAAGCCTTCTCGACGCCAAGTGAATCTACATCTGGATGCCTGGCGGTGATGATCATTGCGCGATAGAGATCTTCGCCCAACAGGCTTGGGTACTTGCTCAGAAGCAGCGCTTCAACTCCCGCGACCACAGGCGCAGCCGACGACGTGCCGCTGAAGCCATCGCTGCATGTTGCCAAGGCGTTATAGGAATTGTCAGCGCATCGGTGGCCCCAATGCGTGGAAGCGATCATGGCGCCACCGGGGGCGGCAAGATCTAGCTCGGGCCCATAGGAGGACCCACGGGCATTCGGCGACCCGGTGATGAGATGTTGAAGCCAACGGCGACCGTTCCGAAAGTACGCACCTACGGCACAGACCGTCTTGGCGTAGTTGGCAGGGGGAACGACGGTGCGGCCGCTGTCGTTACCAGCCGCAGCCACAAGGAGCTGTCCCGAGTAAAAGGCATTTCGAACCGCCGCTCGCTCGGCGGCAGTTTGCTGGCTCGTGTCATAGCTCATGTTCAGGATCGGGATAGACTCCGTGCGGGCCCAATCGATGGCCCGAGCGCTATTGCACGAGACAACTTCCTGATTGCAGTCTAGTATCTTGATAGGAACCAACGTGATGCCCCATGCCACGCCCGCGACGCCCATCATGTTGTCGCCGGTAGCTGCGACGATGCCTGCGACGGCGGTCCCGTGGCTCAGGTCATCGTCCTGCGCGAAGAGAGGGCCAAAGGTGCAAGACGCGGGCTCGACGTCACATTGCAGACCTCCTCCGGGACACAATGGCTGTGGTTGAACCGGCGCAAAGGTTACGCCACCGGTTACCCTTCCGCCCCCCGTTCCGCCGAAGTCCTCATGTGACGCACGGATTCCTGAGTCAATGATGCCGACACGGACTGTGGCGTTGAGGCCCTTCTCGATGAGCCATGCCTCAGGCGCGTTGATGTCCGTAGGGGTGCTGTCCGAATCGGCCACCGGTGGTGGGCCGTTGTAGGGACTGCAGATTGAGCCTCCCGTATTGTGAAGCCCCCATTGCTTGTCGAAGTACGTATCCGCCGAGAGTGGACGGCCCAGCCGGGGCCACTCGGCGTTGATGACTCCCGGGATGGACCGAACCCGCGTATCGGCATCGCCACTGGTGCCCAGGCGCAATGAGACGTTGTAAAACGCCGATAGATCTTCCAGAAGCACAGGCTCACCGATGAGGTTCTTCGAATCGCAGTCCTCGCTCTTGAACCAGGGAAAGACTCGGGTGAGATGCTCCACGCCCGCACTCACAAGTCCGTTGTAAACCTCGAGCCTGGAGAACGAGAACTCCTCGATCGCGCCACCCGTCCGCCTAGGAGGGGGTTGTAGAGTGCCCGGCGCGAAACGGACGATCAACTGGTCGGACACGGTTTGCGGAAAGGCGGGCGTGGTCGCGACAAGGACGAAGAGCAGGCACCAACATGTGCTGCTTGCCGACATCCTCATAGTGCGGCACTCCTGGAGCGCCCACGCGCTCCCTCTGGACATTGCCCCAATTCCTGCTCGTCATGAGATCGGCGAGGTCGAACGATGTGGACCATGGTGCAAGCCGCTTTGCGGTCGAGCAAGACGATCGGCGGCTTATCGAACGGTGAGTACCTTACGGCTCGCGACGGCGTCGCCCGCCCGCAGTTGGCAGAAATAGACTCCGCTGGGAAGCCCAGGATGGATCCATGTGAAGCGATGTGGGCCGGCATCGTGATCCGCCGAAAGGAGCGTGGCGACCTCGCGTCCGGTGGGGTCCAACACTTGGAGTGATACGTGTGTGGGCCGGGGCAATACGAACGTGAAGACTGTCGCCGCGGGAGATGGATTGGGATGGACGAGCAGCTCGATCTTCGAATGCCAAACCGGCCGATCGACTCCGACCAGCTCCACGTCCACATAACGAAGAACGCCACTTGCCATGCCCAGAAAGAGCGTGTCAGCCGCCGGCCCGCTGCGCACGAGGATGGTCAGCTCAATGCTGCTCCCGGCGGCGGGGAACGAGACCGGAGACCAGGAAGCCGCGCCGTCGTCGCTCCTGAAGATCGTGGCTCCGCCCGGCGGCGCATCTCCCTGCGCATAGAGTCTGAGGGGCGGGAACGCACGAGACGCCAGAATTGCCCTCACGCCCGGTGGCAGCGGAACCGGAACCCATGTGTTTCCATTGTCCGCGGTCCGTTGAGGGAACTCAGAATCCAGCGCCAGAAATGCGACATCGGGATCGGTTGGGTCGAAGACCATCCCTATGGCTCGACCGTCGCTCTCACCGTTGAAGACCGTCGTCCAGTTGGCTCCGCCGTTCGTTGAGCGCCGGGCGAATGGGAGGAAGGCGCTTCCCTCTCCTCCACCCCAGAGGGTTGAGATCCCCGCGGCCAGGAAGTAGAACCGGCCGCCCGAGGAGACCTTCACCCAAGTGAGCCCGCCGTCGGTGGACTTGTTCATCCCCTGCCGGGTCCCGGCGAGTACGGTCCCCGGGGCTCCTGGTGGCTCGAGCAGTGCCAACACCCTCCGCGACGTGCTGCCATCGGCGCCCAGCCCATTCTGGAACGGGTTCCAGTTCGTTCCCCCGTCGGTGGAACGAAGCAACGAAACGGTGTCGGCGCCGGTGCCCGTGACCTCGCGGGCGACGATTAGAGTCTCGGGACTCACCGCCAGGAGGTCGTACACCCGCTGCCCACCGAAGCCCAGCAGCACCCAGGACGAGTCCACCGTGTCGGACGCTTTGCGGTACAGGCCGTCGTTGGTGCAGGCATACAGCATCCCGTGACACAGTTGGAGCCTCCACACCTCGCGACCGCTCAGTCCCAGGTCGCTCCACTGGGCCAGGGCAGGCACAGGCGAGAGCGCCAATGTCCCGAAGGCGGCGATGCCTATGATCAGCATTTCGACTCTCATGAGCACGTCCTGTGAGCGAGCTATGTCAGCCTTCAAGGGATGGTCATCCATTCGACGAGGGTTCTCCGAGAGGCCCACGGCGGGAGCGCCAAGGTCCAATCCAACCCGGTCGTATCGGGTGACAGAGGCCAATGCAACAGGACCGCAGCTTGCGCGCATTGGGAAATCCCGCTTGAAGGGCCAGAGACCTGGAAGTAGTCTCCGCCCCCGGCAGGACGTCGTCAAGCGGGGTTCACTCGCATGGTCCAGCCGCTCCGCAGTGAAGGGCCAAGGGATCTCCGCTCTGAGCAGTGGGACCGGCGACGGCCCATGGGTTTGCAGCCAAAGTCAGCGTCGGTGTGGAGCCCCTGGTCGTCGGGCCCGCGATGGACGATGGTGGCACACTGGGCCGCGATTAAGCCCGGGTCCACCGTCACTCCGCCACGGCGATACCAGCCGCAGATGCCGCACATTCAGTCCACCCGGCGCCGCGCCAGCGCCCGCTCGTAGACCGTGAGGATGCGCCGCGCCACCGCCGAGAGCTCGAGTTCGGCCACCTGGTCGCGACCGTTGGAACGCCCGCCGGTCTCCAGCACGCGCTCGACCGCTGCGGCGAAGACGCCGAGCTCGAGGGCGACCACCGCCCCGGGGGCCACGCCGGCGAGCCGTTCCGGGCAGTCGCCGACCGGCGAGGCCACGACCGGGAGGCCGGCCGCGAGCGCCTCCTTGACCACGTTGGGGGAGCCTTCCTGGAACGACGGCAGGATGAGCACGTCGGCGGCACTCATCGCCAGCGCCACCTCCTCCTGGGGCCGGCCGTGGAAGGCGACCAGCCGCACGCCGCGTCCGCCTCGCTGGAGCTGTTTCTCGACCGCCTGGGCGAGCGGCCAGTTCTTGCGCGGTTCATCGGGCGGCGCGGCGAACAGTATGACCTCGCCCTCGGCGGGCCACTCCAGACGGGCCCGCGCCTCGGCGCGCGGGATGGGCGTGAAGCGCGAGAGATCGACACCGTTGGGGATGACATCGACTTCGAGGATCTCCGGGATGGTCCGGCGCATCTCCTCGCTCTTGACGATGACCGCGTCGGCGCGTTTCGCCGCGATGCGCGAGACGTTCACCAGCCAGCGGCTCTTGGGCGTGATGCGGCCCTTCGCGTCGGGGCGCCCGAGCAGGTCGTCGCCGCAGAACGACACGACCAGCGGGACATCGCGCACGCCCACCGCGGCCGCGCCCGAGAGCCCGTAATGGGCGTGGACCAGCTCCGCGCCCGCGCGCCGCGCCAGCACCGGGATCTCGCGCATTGCGTGCGCGTAGCGGGCGGTGCTCTTCCAGCCCTCGATCTCGTAGACCGTGTTCTC
>CAZKQE010000049.1:0-5524 GCA_964554725.1 uncultured bacterium | reverse complement strand
CTCGGCGAACCAGGCCAGCTTCATGCACTGGAAGGCGTTGTACTGGAAGCAGAGGTAGTGGTCGCGGGCGCGCGCCTCGTAGCGCTCGCCCACCTCGTAGGGCAGCTCCCCGCTCGGGAGCTGGACCGCCTCGAGGAAGCCGAGCAGATGCGGCACGCGGCTCAGGAACCGCGCGTCGCCCGTGACCGCGGCGAAGCGTCCCAGCACCCAGATCCACTCGGCGGTGTTGTTGGGCACCATGCCGCGCGGGCGGTCGAAGTAGTTCACCGCGAGGCCGCCGGGATGCTCCTGGTAGCCGATGCGCTGCTCGACGAAGTCGTGCCAGGCGCGCGCCGAGCGCAGGAAGCGGTCGCCGTGGCCGCGGCGGTACGCCTCGAGCAGCGCGATCGCGCCAAAGTCGCCCTCGACCGTGGCGACGAGGTGCCGCCGCTCCCGCAGCGGGTAGTCCCAGGCGCCGTCCTCGCGCTGGGTCTCGTCCACCACCGCGGTGGCCGCGAGCGCGAGGTCGCGGAACCGCGCCTCGCCGGTGAGGTCGTGGAGCGTCCAGTTCGCCAGCGCCCAGTAGCCCTGGCCCTGGAGGAAGAAGTGCCGCCGGCGCGGGGCGAGGAACGGCAGGTAGCTCTTCCAGAAGCGCCACACGCGGATGTTCCAGCGCACGCCCTGGTCCTCGCCCGAGAGGCGGCCGTCGTGGAGGTGGTCGGCCGCGAGCCGGGCGTGGAGCCGCAGTGCGGCCTCGACGAGGCGCGGCGCGGCGGCGGGATCGGCGGCGGGGGCGAGGGCGCTCAATGAAGGACGACGAAGCGCCGGGTCGCGCGATCCACCGCCCCGCCCGAGCCGAGGGTGAGGCGGGCGAGGTAGACGCCGGCCGGCGCCGGGCGCCCGCCGGCGTCGCGGCCGTCCCACGCGCGCAGGTAGCGTCCGGCCGGCAGCCGGGCGTCGGCGAGCACTGCGACCCGGCGGCCCTGGGCGTCGAACAGCTCGAGTCGCGCGTCGCCCGCGGCCGGCAGGGCGAACGCGAAGCGGGCCGCGCCGCGCACCGGCGAGGGAGCGGGCGACGTCAGCTCGAGCCGGCCCGGCGCGGGGCCCTCGCCGACCGCGACCGGCGAGGGCTGCGCGGCCGGGTCGTAGACCACGACCCGCAGCGAGTCGAGGTTGAGGCCGTCGAGCCGTCCGCCGGTGTCGGTGAGGACGCGGTAGCGCAGGCGCACCGCGGTCCCGAGCTCGCCGGTGAAGGGCGAGAGGTCGGCCCGCTCCTCGCGCCAGCCATAACGCGCGCCATCGTAGACCGGTTGCCCGACTGGCTGCGTGCCGCCGCTGCGCCCGAGCGAGGAGCCGGTGGCGCGCACCGGGGTCCAGGTCGCGCCGTCGAGGCTCGCCTCGATCAGCCCGCAGTCGTAGTCGGACTCGAACTGCCAGCGCGCCTCGTAGATGGCGTAGGCGTGGACGCCGGCCGAGAGGTCGAACGTGGCGATGCGGGTGAGGGCGTTGTTCGCGTTGTCCCCGTAGACGCCGGCCGGGCTGTCGGCGTAATAGGGCCCGGGACGCGCGGGGTCCGCGCTGGCGATCCCCCAGCTCCCGAGGGTCCACGCGCCGCCGAGCGGCTCGCCGTCGTGCGCCGCGAGCACGGTCGGAACGCCGCACACGAGCTCGATCGTGTCGCGCGAGAAGAACCCTCCCGGGGCGGTGAAGTCGGCCCGCAGCCGCAGCAGGCGACCCGGGGTGACCGTGTCGTCCACGGCCACCAGGAAGGCCCCCGCCGCGAGCGCGTCGCCGCTCGTCCGGGGGGCGAGGGTCGGATAGGCGACCGGCCCCGAGACCACCGACGCGCCGGCGGTGAGCGAGGCGAGGGTGAGGCTCAGGCCCGGCCCCGCGTTCCCGCTCACGCCCTTGTTGCGCGCGCGGACCTCGACCCAGCGGCTCGCGGCGGCGGTGAGCGGGCCGCCGAGCACGGTCGCGCGCTCGACCCGCACGTGGGGACCGGCGATCGCCGTCACGTAGTAACAGGCGCGCAGGTTCTCCTCGGCGAGCGGGACGATGCGCGAGGGGGCGGGCCAGAAGCCGTCCGACGGACCCCCGACCTCGGGAGTCCAGGTGAAGCCGCGCGGTTTGAGCGTCTGGTCGCCGTACACCCAGTCGTTGAACTCGCCGTTCACGGCGTAGAGCACGCGGATCGCCTGCCCGGTCAGGTAGCCGTTCCCGAGCGACATGTCGTCCTCCCACTCGTAGAAGGCGGCCGAGTCGGGCGGGGCGGCGAGGGTGTGGCCCCAGGCGCGCAGCAGCAGGTCGCTGTAGGTGTGGAACGAGAACCCGGTCTTCGGCTGCAGCGCGACGACGATGTCGCGCTGGGCGCGCGTCTCCGGCTCGGAGAAGGCGGCGGGGCCGCGGTAGGTCGCCGCACCCGTCGAGCCGCTCGAGCCGACGTTGTCGAGGCCCCACTGGTAGCCGAAGTTGCGGTTGAGGTCCACGCCGTCCGCCGAGGTGACGGTGCCACTGCCGTCGTTGTCGCGCAGGTTCTTGCGCCACAGTCCGCCGCCGCCCGGGTTCGTCGTCTGGTTGCGGAGGTAGCCATCCGGATTGACGACCGGGACGATGTAGACGACGCGGTGGTCGAGCAGGTAGGTCGCCGTGGGGTCCACACCGTACTTCGCGAGCAGGTCGTCCACGAAGTAGAAGAGCGCCTGCATCCCCTCGGGCTCGCGGGCGTGGGTGAGCGAGTTGAAGAAGACGACCGGCCGCACGTCGGGCCCGCTGACCGCCTTCGCGATCCGCAGCCCCCAGATCGGCCGCCCCTGGACGCTGGTGCCGAGCGTGTCGAGTTTCGCCGCGACCAGGTCCTGGGTGTCGCTCGCGACCAGGTCATCGAGCTTCATCTTCACCTCGTCCAGCGTCCAGTAGCCGCCCATGCTGCCGGCGCCGAACGGGGGCAGCATCTCGGCGCGGAAGATCCCGTCCGGCCGGACGGCGCTGCGGACCCGGGTGGGGCGCGGCGCCGGGCGCCGGGCCAGCTCGGCGCGGGCGCGCTCGGCGGCGGTCCGGGCGGGATCCTCGTCGAGCACGGTGACGCGGACCCCGAGGCGAGCGAGCGCGGCGCCGTCGCCCGGCCACTCGAGCAGCCGGGCGCGGTGGGTGCCCGGCACTTCGACCAGGTCGAGTCCGGCCTCCTGCAGCGCCCGGAACGGCACGCCGGGGGCCAGCTCGACCTCGACGAGACGCGGTCCCGGCGACCCGGCGGCCGGGACGGCGCCGGCGAGCAGGACCGCGAGCAGCGCCGCGCCCGCCAGCGACAGCCCCGGGGTGGCGGCGGGCCGCCCGCAGGCGACCGCGGCGGAACCGGCGGCGAGGGCGTCTCCTCGACGGGGCATCGGTGGTTCTCCGGGGGCGGGGGCGGGACCTGGACGGCGACGATGATAGCATCCCGCCGTGACGACCGCGCACCGGCTGGTCTGGCTGTTCGACGTGGACGGCACCCTGCTGTTGACCGACGGGGCCGCCCGCGAGGCGTTCGCGTTCGCCCTGCGGGAGCGCTACGGCGTGGAGGACGACCTGCGCGACATCGCCTTCGCCGGTCGCACCGACCCGCTCATCATGGGCGACATCCTGCGCAAGCACGGCCGTGCCCCCGCGGACGGCGAGGCTCCGCGGTTCTGGGCGGCCGCCTGCGCACACATGGAGGCCCTGCTCACGCCCGGCCGGGCGCGGTTGCTCCCGGGCGTGACGGGTCTGCTGGCGGCGGTCGCCGCGGAGCCGGAGTGGGTGCCGGCGCTCCTGACCGGGAATACCACCGGCATGGCCCGCATCAAGCTCGAGCACCTCGGGATCGCCGACCGCTTCGCGTTCGGGGCGTTCGGTGAGGAGGCGACCGACCGCGACGCGCTGGCGCGGGTGGCGGTCGCGCGGGCCGCGGAGCGGCACGGCGTGCCGCCCGCGCGCTGCATCGTGGTGGGCGACACCGAGCACGACATCGCCTGCGCGCGCGCCGCGGGGGCCAGGGTGATCGCGGTGGCGACCGGGATGCGGGACCGCGACCTGCTCGCGGCGCACCACCCCGACCTGCTGCTGGACGACCTGTCGGACCCGGGACCCTGTCTGGCGTTCGCGAGCGCGGTGGCGGGGGGCGGGTAGGGGGACCGACCCGCTAGCGTGCCCCGCGCGCCGACTCGGCGCGGGCGGCCGCCACCATGTGGACCAGCGCGTCGTCGAGGTTGAGCGCCAGCGGGGCGTCGGGGAACTCGGCGCGCAGGGCCTCGACCGGCCGGTAGAGCACGCGGTGGTCGCTGCTGCGCAGGAGCGAGAGGTCGTTCAGGCTGTCGCCCATCGCCGCCACCATGAACCCCGCGCTCTTGAGGCCCGAGACGATCCGCTCCTTCTGGCCGCGAATGCGGAGCTGGAAACCGGAGATCGTGCCGCCCCCGTCCAGTTCGAAGTGGTTCGCGAACAGCGAGTGCCCGCCCAGCTCCTGGACCAGCGGCTCCGAGAACTCGTGGAAGGTGTCCGAGATGATGAGCACCTGGCCCATCGTGCGCAGGCGGGCGAGGAACTCGCGCGCCCCGAGGTAGGGGTGGACCCCATGGGCGACCCGCTGCAGCTGTTCGAGGGTGATGCCGCGCGAGCGGAGGGCGGCCACGCGACGGTGCATCAGCTCCTCGAAATCGGCGAAGTCGCGGGTGGTGAGCCGCAGCTCCGGCACCTCGAACTGGGCCCCCAGCACGGGCCAGATCTCGGGCGCCAGCACCCCCTCCAGATCGATGGCGAAGATCATCGGCCGGGCACCATACCACGGGCGGCACGGCCTCCCGGCGGGGCCGGGGCGGCCCGGCCGGCCCGCCCGGGCGGGGGACCCGGCGCCCCGGGACCGCCCCGGCGGCCCCGGCCCCCGAGGAGCTGGCTCCCGACACGCTCGGAATTTCCTCTTGATTATGGCGTCAGTTGCCGATTATTATTCTGTTCTATGCCCATCTCAGCGAACATTGCTCAGACGCTCGACGACCGGGACCGCAAGATCCTGGCCCTCGTCCAGCGGGACGCCAAGCTCCCGCAGGCGGAGATCGCCCGGAGGGTGGGGCTCTCGGCGGCGGCCGTGAACGAGCGGCTGCGCAAGCTCGAGCACGCCGGGGTCATCCGGCGCTACGTCGCGGTGGTGGACCCGCCCGCGGTCGGGGCGTCGGTCACCGCCTTCGTCGAGGTGTTCATCGAGCACCCGCGCTTCGAGGCGGCCTTCATCGCCCGGGTGCAGGGGATGGACGAGGTGCAGGAGGTCCATCACATCACCGGCGAGTTCTCGCTCCTGCTCAAGATCCGCGTCTCCGGCATGGAGGCGCTCCAGCAGCTGCTCATCCACCACCTCAACGCCGTCGAAGGCGTCCGCCAGACGCGCACGGTGATCGCCCTCTCGACCTCGAAGGAAGCGAGCTACGTCGGGACGGGCGCGGAAGGAGAGACCCGATGAAGCGCACCTCCACCCGCCGCCGCACGCCCGCCGCCACCCCGCGCGCCCGGCGCGCCGCCGCCCGCCCGCGGGCGACGA
>CAZKQE010000048.1:0-11948 GCA_964554725.1 uncultured bacterium | reverse complement strand
CGCCTCGAAGACCGGCGTCATGCGCTCCACCACCTCGGCCTCGCCACCCACCATGAGGCAGTAGCCGCGCTCCAGCCCGAACACCCCGCCGCTCACGCCGCAATCGACGTAGTGCAGTCCCTTCGCGCGGAGCCTCGCGGCGCGCGCGAGATCATCCTGGTAGAGCGAGTTCCCGCCGTCGATGATCGTGTCGCCCGGCGAGAGCAACGGCGCGAGCGCGTCGATCGAATCGTCGACGAGCGCCGCCGGAACCATGAGCCAGACGTGGCGCGGAGCGGCCAGGGCACCCACGAGCTCGGCGAGCGAGTTCGCGCCGGTCGCGCCCTCCCCGGCCAGCGTGCGGACCGCGTCCGGCGAGCGGTCGTGGGCGGCGCAGCGCACTCCCGCGCGCATCAGCCGGCGCACCATATTCGCGCCCATGCGTCCCAGACCGATCATGCCCAGCTCCATGGCGAATCCTCCTCAGCGCGTCCCTATGCGGACCCTGTCGTGTGCGGGTATGCTGCCGGTGACGTGTACGCGGCACCGAGCCGCCCCACATTATCACGAGCCACAGGCAAGTCTTAGCCGAGGACGGTCATGGAAGATCCGCGGGTCACGGTCGGCGAGATCCCCGCATTGGCGGAAATGTTCACCGGCATGGTCGAGTCCGCGGCCCAGAGCGCGATCACGGCGCGTGGCCGGTTCGCGCTCGTGATCCCGGGCGGGTCGGCGGCCGAGCATTTCCTGCCGGCGCTCGCCAGCGCGCGCGTCGATTGGACGCGATCGCACATCTTCTACAGCGACGAGCGCTTCGTCCCGCGGAGCGACGTGTCGTCGAGCGCCTCGGCCAGCATGCGGCTCTTGTTCACCGGGCTCGGCACCCGCGGTCCTCACGTGCATCCGATGGTCGAGACCGCGAACGACGCCGACAACGAGGCGACGCGCTACACCGCGAAGCTCGTGGACACATTGGGGCCCGAACCGGCCCCGGACCTGACGTTGCTCGGGATCGGCGAGGATGGCCATGTCGCGAGCCTGTTCCCGGGCCGCGAGTCACTCGATGTGACCGAGTCGCGCGTGATCGTGGAGCGCCGCTCGCCGAAACCGCCCTCGATACGGCTCACGCTCTCGCTCCCGCTGCTCGCACGCTCGCGCGTGCTGGTGATCGCCGCGTTCGGCGCCGGCAAGGCCGAGCCCCTGCGCGCGGTGCTGCGCGAGGAGGGCTGCGACCTGCCGGCGGCGAGACTGTTGCGGATGGCGCCCGGCGCCCGCTTCCTGCTCGACGGACAGGCCGCCGCGTTGCTCTAGACCAGACGGCGGAGCGTCAGCTTCACGGTGCGCTCGCCGCCCGGTCCGCGCACCGTCATCGTGATCACACGTCCCGGCTCGCGGAACCGCGCGCGCTGTCGCTGCAGCTGCCGCGCATCGGCCGGTTGGCCCTCGACCGCCACCAGCGTGTCGCCCACGGCGATCCCCGCGGATCCGGCCGGCGAGCCGGCGAGGACCTCCGAGGCCACGAGCCGGCCCGAGTCATCGAGATCGAAGCGGGCGCCCGTCATCTCCCACTCGAACGGCTCCGCCATGCGCGAGTTCGGCACCAGCAACAACCGGTCGTGCGGGAAATCCAGCGTGATGTTGAAACGGCCGAGGATGCCGCCACCGAGGTTGCCGTCCCGCGAATCCAGCCCGCGCGGATTCTCGAATGCGGAGTCCGGGAATGTCGCGATCACGTCCTTCATCCGGTGTCCGCCCAGTTCGAAGCCCGCGATGCGACCGACCTGCCCGGTCATGACCCCGCTCATGCCGCGGCCGACGCGCGTCGTGATCGCGCCCGGCGGCGTCACGATCGCCGGGTTCGCATGGCGATTGAGCGAGACCGCATGCGTCGCACCGAGGTCCAGGACCAGCTCGAGTGGCGTCACCTTCCCGTCCGTCCCGACGAGGCCCGCCTTCACATAGGGGTGGCGGTTCCGGGTGTCGAGCGGCACGATCGAGGCGCCTTTCGGCGGCAGGTGTCCCTCGGGTTTCTCGAGCACGAGCTCGTGCCGGTCGCGATCGATGGTGACGATCAGGTTACGGAACAGCGTGGCGCCGATGATCCCATCGTGCAGGGATGACATCTGGGGCGTCGGGGGCATGACGATGGCGACGGTCCCACCGATCGTGAGCGCACCTGCGCCGAGCCGGACGTCGGTGGCAAGCCGCGCCTCCTTCGCCTCCGTCGAGCCCGCGCCCCCGACCCGGATCTTCATGGGGCCGAACTGGAGCGGGATGCGATCGGCGGCCGTGCCCTCGTAGAGGAGCACACCCGGGGACGGCATGCCGGTATCGAACACCATCTCGAGTGGCTCGGACCCATTCACCGAGATCGGGATGATCACGTGCTCGCCCGAGTCCGTGAAGGGGATCACGACCCGGCGCTGGCCCTTCGGGAACTCGAAGGACTCGGAGACGGAGAGTCCGGCCCCATGCCCGCCCTGGGCAGAAGCCGTGAGCGGCAGGAGCAGCATGAAGCAGACGGACAGCGAGCCGCGCGGGATGGACATCGTGGGACCTCTCGATCCGGGGAGCGGATACGGAATATCAGACTAGGGCACGCGTGCGATCCGCGGGCACCCCGGCAGACCGGCGCGGAGGCGTCCCCGACGAACGCGCGACCCTCAGAGGTGCGACATCTCCCGTTCGGATCTGCCCTTCTCCGGCTCGGGGGGATCGGGGAACTGCCGCTCCAGGATCCGACGGGCCAGGGGCCCGCCGCCGAACCCGATCGCGACCGCGACCCCGAGCATCACGGCCCCGAATGCGATCGCGAACGCCGTCAGCATGATGGTCTTGGCCACCCCGATCTGCTCGAGCGCCATCGCCACGGTGAGTGCGAGGATGAGCCAGCGGACCGCGCCGCTCAGGAGCCGCGCCGAAGGCAGGTTCGAGTTGACCGCGCCGAGCAACGAGGCGCGCCACGCGAAGTTGGAGGCCACCGTGCCGACGACGAGCAGGATCAGCCCGAGCCCGAGTCGCGGCAGGAACGAGATGAAACCGTTCATCATGTCATGCGTGCCCGAGTAGCCGAGCGCCCCGAGGCCGGAGAGCATGAACGCGATCCACACGAGCCAGAACGCGAGCAGGCCCATCACATCGGAGGCGTGCGGCAGTGCCGCCTTCTTGAGCAGCGCCGTGGCGCCCATGCGGTCCGCGAGGACGTCGAAGCGAAGGGCTCGCAGGACGAGCCGGACCACGAATGCAAAGAGCCAGGCGAACAACCAGCCCACGACCACCAGACTCAGCATCGCCAGCAGATGCGGCAACAGCACGGACACCCCGGACAGGAGTTCCTGCCACGCACTGCGGAGCACGTTCACGATCGAATCCAGCATGACTCACCTCCCACCGTCAGCGTTCCAGCACTCGATCAGGTACGGCCGAGCGCGCTCGAACTCGTCGTCGAGCGCCCTCAGCCGTCCCGGGACCGCTGCTTCCTCCACGGAGGCCATCTCCGTGAAGTACGAAGCTGTCCGCCCCAGGTAGACCGGCAGCATCGCCTGGGTCAGATGCTCGCGGCTCATGACCTCGCGATGCCAGGCCGCGGCGAACTCGTAGAGCGTGTGGACCCAGAGCGGGTCCGGGATCGAGACGTGCCCGGGCCCGGCGGCCGCCGCGGCGGACAATCCCGCCCACGTGCCGGGCTGCAGCACGTCCCGCAGCAGCGGCTCGAGATCGCGCACGCCGTTGCAGAAGCGCTCCGCGAGCGGGGCGCGATCGGGCACGGGCCCTGGGCTGCGGCCGGGGCCCGGCTCACCGTGCACCGGCAGCAGCAGGCTCGCGTCGCGTCCGAGCCAAGTGCCGGCATGCTGCTCGAGACAGGCGAACGTGCCGCCGACGACCTGGCCGAAGAGCTCGCGCAGCACCGAGCGCGTCGTGGGCGCGAGCGTGTCGTGCGCCCCCAGATGCACCTGGAGCACGCGCCGGTCCTCCGCGAGCGCCGTGCCCGCGAGCCAGACATCGAGCGCCGGATGCGACGTGGCGAGGTCCCAGAAGGTCCGCGGCACCAGTTGGGCCGCGTGCTTCCCGATGCAGCCGAACTCCCCGATGATCTGCGCCTCGAGGCGGCGGCGCGTCGCCGCCGTGAGCAGCGGCCGCACGAGCTGCGTGATGAGTGGCGCCTCGAACCGGTGCCGCGGGTGGATCGGCAGCACGATGTCGGCTTGATCCTTCCACAGCGGCAGCCCCATGGAGCCGACCCAGTCGGGCGACAGGCTGGTGATCGCGGGATCGACGAGCAGCACGACCTTGGCCTGCAGGAGATCCGCGGCCGCGAACACCACGCGGACACCCGAGGTCCAGCCGCCGCCGCCGTGATGGGCACCGGTCACGCGATGCGTCGTCCGGAGCGTGCTCGAGCCGCGCATCTCCTCCTCGGACATCGGCGCGCTGCGGACGCGGTCGAGCGTGCCGTCGGTGGAGCCACCATCCGGTACCACGATGACCGTTCGCTCCCGCGGGAAGTGCTTCGCGAGCCCCACGTGGAGCATGCGGATCACCGGCTCGATCGTCGCCGCATGATCGAGCGTCGGCACACCGACCATGATGTCGACCTGCCCCACCGCGACCAGCTGATGGAGGAGTTCGTCGGTCAGGATGCTCTTTCGGGCCATGAGCGATCGTCCTCGGATCAGGGGCGGGGCCGGCTTCAGAGCCAGCGAAGTCGGAACCAGTAGAACGCGTGCGGCGGCAGGCTCAGGAGGTACGGGAGCTGCCCGATGCGCGGGAACAGGCTCCCGCCGAACATCTCGACCGGGATCACACCGGCCAGCTCGTGGAGATCGAGTTCCACGGCCTGGGCCGACGCGGAGAGGTTGTTGACGACGAGGATCTGCTCCTCGTCCAGGGTCCGCAGGTAGGCCAGCACCCGGTGATTCCTCGGGCGCAGGAACTGCAGCGTGCCACGTCCGAAGACCGCTGACGAGCGGCGCACCGCGATCAGCCGCCGCGTCCAGTTGAGCAGCGAGTGCGGGCTTCGCCTCTGCGCCTCCACATTGACCGCCCCGTAACCATAGACCGGATCGGCGATGGCCGGGCTGTAGAGCCTCGAGGGGTCGGCCGACGAGAATCCGCCGTTCGGACTGCCATCCCATTGCATCGGGGTGCGCACGCCGTTGCGATCACCCAGTTCGAGATTGTCCCCCATCCCGATCTCATCCCCGTAGTAGAGGACGGGGCTGCCCGGCAGCGACATCAGGATCGCGGTCATCAACTCGATCCGCCGCCGGTCCCCCTCGAGCAGGGGCGCCAGGCGGCGGCGGATACCCAGGTTGATACGCGCGACCGGATCGCTCGCGTAGGAGTCGTACATGTAGTCACGCTCGGCGTCCGTCACCATCTCGAGCGTCAGCTCGTCGTGATTCCGGAGGAACAGGCCCCACTGGCAGCCTTCGGGGATCGCGGGCGTTCGCTCGATGATCTCGATCAGTGGCTTGCGGTCCTCGAGCCGGAGCGCCATGAACATGCGCGGCATGATCGGGAAGTGGAACGCCATGTGGAACTCGTCGGCGTCGCCGAAGTAGGGGCGCACGTCCTCGGGCCACATGTTCGCCTCGGCGAGCAGCATCCGACCCGGGTAGTGCTCGTCCAGCTTCGCGCGCAGGAAGCGCAGCACCTCGTGAGTCTCGGGCAGGTTCTCGCACGACGTGCCCTCGCGCTCGATCAGGTAGGGCACGGCGTCGACCCGGAACCCGTCCACCCCGAGGTCGAGCCAGAACCGCATCACGTTCCACATCTCCTCGCGCACCGCGGGGTGGTCGTAGTTGAGGTCCGGCTGGTGGCTGAAGAAACGGTGCCAGTAGTAGGCCTTCGACACCGGGTCCCACGACCAGTTGGAGTTCTCCGTGTCGAGGAAGATGATGCGCACGCCGCGGTAGCGGTCGTCGGTGTCGCTCCACACGTACCAGTCGCGGCGCGGGTCGTCCGCCGAGCGGCGCGCCTCCTGGAACCAGGGGTGCTGGTCCGAGGTGTGGTTGATCACCAGCTCGGTGATCACGCGCAGCCCGCGCGCGTGGGCGGCGTCGAGGAACTCCCGGAAGTCCTCCATCGTCCCGTACTGGGGATGGATGCTGTAGTAGTCCGAGATGTCGTAGCCGTCGTCGCGCCCGGGCGAGGGGTACATGGGCAGCAGCCACAGGCAGTCCACGCCGAGGTCCTTGAGATAGTCCAGGCGCGAGATCAGCCCCGGGAAGTCCCCGATCCCGTCCCCGTTCCCGTCCCGGAAGGCCTTGACGTGGAGCTCGTAGAAGACCGCGTCCTGGTACCAGAGGGGGTCGTCCACCCCCGTCCGCCCGCTCCGCCCGACGCGATCGCCCATCGGCCGAGTATCGCACCCGGGTGCCCCGGGGGCAACCGGGTCGCCCGCGAAACCCGTTGGCGCATCAGCGGCTAGCCGCCCGGCACGGGACGGCGGGACGGCCCCGGGCGCCGGCTCGGAGCGCCCGGGGCCGGAGGCGTCCGGCGGCGCGGCGAGCTAGAAGTCGACCGTCAGGCTGCCGACCCAGGAACGGCCGGGCTCGTCGATCGAGCCGAGCGGGAGGCGGTAGGTGCGGTCGGCGAGGTTGCGTACGCCGACCAGCAGCCGCTGGCCGCGGGGGAGCCGGGCGCCGACGAACACGTCGCCCACCATCCACTCCTTCTTGAACTGGGTCAGCTCGGGAACCCCCGGCGTCGGCAGTCCCAGCCGGTTCGTGCGCCACGACCAGCGCGCGGCCGGCTCGACCCACAGCCGTCCCTCGGGCTCGGTCCAGCGCAGGGCGACCGCGCCCTTGTAGGGCGGGATGTTGGGCAGCGGCGCCTGGTCCTGGGCCACGCCGTAGAGCCGCAGGATCGCCTCCGCGCTCGTGATGTCGCCGATCGCGCCGGCCATCGAGACCCGCGCGTGCCAGTCGCGCCGGAACCTCAGCTCCGCCTCGAGGTCGCCGCCCCAGATGCGCGCCTCGGACACGTTCACGTACTGGAAGGTGCGCGGCGCCCCCGGCGGTCCCCCGGCGGGCGTGACGTCGATGGCGTCGATGAGGTCGCGATAGGTCGAGTAGAAGAGGTTCCCGGCCACCGCGAAGCTGCCCGGCCCCCAGCGCAGGCCGAAGTCGTACGAACGGCTGGTCTCGGGGCCGAGGTCGGGGTTGCCGAGCACGGTGCCGACCGAGGCCGGCCCGTTGAAGAACAGGTCCTGGGCGTTGGGCTGCCGGTAGCCGTTCGCGGCGTTCGCGGTGAGGTGGAGGTCGGGGAGCACGGCGAACGAGAGCCCGAGCGAGCCCGAGAGCGCGCCGTCATCCACCGCGGTCGGCTGGAAGTACGCCGCCGGCGAGGGCCCGGCGGCCGGGGAGCGGAGCCCGAGCTTCGTGCGGTAGCGATAGCGCGTGTAGCGCCCGCCCGCGTGGAGCGTCCAGCGCGGCTGCAGGTACCACTCGCCCTGGGCGAAGCCGGCGTAGCTGTCGAAGGTGCCGTCCGGAACCGAGGCGGTGACGACGTCCGGGTCGGCGCGCACGGTGGTCCCGTAGGCGTCCACCCAGTAGCGGTGGCGCACGTTGTCGCCGTCGGTCCGGTCGCGCGCGAGGTCGAGACCCGCGCTCAGCTTGTACCGCTCGGTCCGGCGCGAGGTGAACTGGGTCTGGAAACCCCAGGTGTCGAGGTCGAAGAAGCGGTCCTGGTTCGTGATCCGCACCCGCTCCGACGGCGGATGCGGGCCCAGCAGGTCGGTGTCGAACTCCTGGTGGGAGAAGAAATTCCGGTGCTCGCGCTGCCAGTGGACCTTGGCCGTCGTGCGCGCCAGCCAGGAGCGCGGATAGTCGTGCTCCATGCTGAGGTAGGCGGCGTCCCGGTCGTACTCGGGGAAGCTGAACTCCTGGAAGAAGCCGGGCGCCTCGGCGGTGAGGCCCGGCAGCTGGATCGAGGTCCCGCGGTAGAGCTGGTAGCCCCCCTTGAGCGCGATGTGCGGGGTCAGCTCGTAGCGCAGGTTGGCGAGCCCATTGTAGTCCTTGAAGCCGGAGCGGAAGACGCGGGTGTTGTCGGGGGTCTCGAAGTCGAGCGCGCGCCGCGCGCCGCTCGAGAGGAACGCCGAGAGCCGCCCCACCCGCGGCATCAGGTCGATCTGGCCGTTGCGCTGGCGGTCCGCGCTGCTGACGCCGACCACCGCCGCGCCGCGGAAGCGCTCGCCCTCGTCCAGCGCCGCCTCGCGCGTGATGATGTTGATCGCGCCGCCGAGCGCGTCCGAGCCGTAGGCGACCGACGAGGGCCCGCGCACCACCTCGACCCGCTCGATCTGGCCCGGTCCGACCAGCGACGGGTGCGGTCCGTTGCCGCGGGCGCTGTTGATCGGGCTGCCGTCCATCATCACCAGCACCCGCTGCCCGCCCAGGCCGCGCAGCACCGGGCGCTGCTCCCAGGGGCTGTCCTTGCTCATGTCCACCCCGGGCAGCGTCCCCAGCACGTCGCCCACCACCGTCGGCGCCTGCTCGGCGAGCCGCTTCCGGGTCACGAACGAGAGCGCCTGCGGGGACTCGTAGTAGGCGCGCGGGTAGCGGGCGCCGGTCACCACCGTCTCCTCGAGGAAGGTCACGGGCCGTGTGGTGTCGGCGAACGCGGACACGCCGGCGGGCGCCGGCGGCGCCTGGCCGCGGGCCGGGGCGGCGACGGCGAGCAGCGCCAGCGCGGCCGCGGCGAGCCGGGCGGAGGGGCGAAGCGGGATGGGGGAGACGACGGCTCGGATCATGGTCGGGAAGCCCTCGGGAGGGTCGGGTGGAGCGGCCGGGATGGTTCGATTTGGCGGGCAGTATAGCCGAAGCCGCGTCCGGCCCGCGCCGGCCGGGCCCGAACCTCAAGCGCCGCGGGCCGATACCCCCGGGGCGCCTCCGCCGGCGGGGGCCACCGGCTCGCAGCGCACCTCCGAGGTCACCGAGCTGGCGATGAAGCAGCGCTCGTGCGCCTCGTGGTGCATCGCGTCGAGCTGCCCGGGCGTCGGGCCCGGTCCGCCGGCGAACGTCACCTCGGGGCGCAGCGTGACGACCGTCATCGCCATCCTCCCCCGCCCGTCCTTCGCCAGCGTCCCGACCGCGCGGTCGCGGTAACGGTCCACGACGAACCCGTGCCCGGCGGCGATCGAGAGGAACCACAGCATGTGGCAGCTCGAGAGCGCGGCGACGAACGCCTCCTCGGGGTCCACCGCCGCCGCCACCGAGAGCGGCAGCGGCACCGAGAGCGGCGACGAGGAGGCCGGCACCTCGACGCCGCCGTCGAAGCGCCAGCGATGCCCGCGGCTGTAGCGCTGGTCGGTGAACCGCGCGTCGCCGCGCTCCCACGTCACCTCGGCCGTGTACTCGCCCATGGTCCCCTCCCCCGGCGGCCGCCGGCGCTATCGGAACCGCAACCACCCTCCGCCCCACCGCGCCTTGAGGTCGGCGAACCAGCGGCAGGCGGGGTAGAGGGCCAGAGCCGCCGGCCCCCACATCCTGTCGAGGAGCGGCAGCCCCCAGCGGTACCCCTCGGGCGCCGGCGGGTTCCCGATCGGATGGTCGGCGGACGACCACGGGCGCACCACCACCGCGCCGCGCAGGAGGTCGATGGAGAGGAGACGGGCGTCAGCGGCCGGACGGCTCACCGTCGAAGAACTCCACCTCCCCGGTCTCGAGCGAGTACTCGGCGCCCACGACGAGCAGGCCTTCGCGCTCGATCAGCTGCTCGAGGATCTCCGAGCCGTGGCGGAGGTGGTCGGCGGAGGCACGCACGTTCGCCCGCACCGCCTCGCGCAGCAGCGCCGGCGGGTCGCCGCGCAGCTCGGTCGCCAGCAGCCCCTGCACCGCGGGACGCACCCGGTCCACGATCGAGCGCAGGTTGCGCGACTGGATGTCCGACGGGCGCTGGAGCTGCTCCAGCGTGGCGAGCACCGCCCCGCACTGCGAGTGCCCGAGCACCACGACCAGCCGGGTGCCGAACCGGTCGGCGGCGAACTCGACGCTGCCGACCTGCGACGGCGCGACGATGTTCCCGGCGACGCGGATCACGAACAGGTCGCCGAGCCCCTGGTCGAACACCAGCTCGGCCGGGACCCGCGAGTCCGAGCAGCCGAGGATGATCGCGAACGGCTCCTGGCCCCCGGTCAGCGCGTGGCGGCGGGTCTGGCTCGAGAGCGAGTCGAGACTGCGCACGTCGGCGACGAACCGGCGGTTGCCGTCGCGCAGACGCTCCAGCGCTTCCCGGGCGGTGAGCATCGGTCCGCGACCTCCGTGGGTGGGGCGGGGCGCTCCGCGGCACGCCGCCGACCGCGCGCGCGGCGCGGCGGGCGGAACCGTAGCAGCGCGGCGGGCGCCCAACAAGACGCCGCGGCCGGGCGCTCAGGCCTCGACCAGGACCTCGAACCCGCCGTAGGCCATGCGCTTCATGTCGAACGACGCGGCCTCCGTCATCATCTTCGCCATGCGCGGGTCCTTCATCACCTTCGCGTTGACCCGGTCGCGATGGGCGCGGGAGCGGTAGACGATCCACGCGAAGATCACGGTCTCGCCGCGCTTCGCCCGCGCGAGGCGCGTGAACGACTTCGCCGGCCCGGAGGCGAGGTCCTCGGCCGCGCACTCGACGTAGGCGAGCGCGCCGTGTCCGCGCCACACCTTCGACGCCTTGCGGGCGATCTGGCGGTAGGCGGCGAGGCTGCGGGTCCGGATCGGCAGGACGAATCCATCCACGTAGCGCACGGGGTCCTCCTGGTGACGGTGGCGGGCCGGCGTCCCCCTTCGGGAAGCCGACCCGTGCGGACTTCACTCCTCGGGCGGACGGTGCAGGGCGGCGCGCAGCGCGGCGCGGAAGCGGGCCGCGTCGTCCACCCGCAGGCGGATCTCGCGCACGGTTCTCGTCCTGCCGTACATGCCGATCGCCTCGACCGGCTCGCACAGGACCACCCGCGTGTCGGGGGGACCGATCAGCGTCACCGTCAGCGCGTCGCGGGCGGGCGGAGCGTCACGCTCGGCCCATGGCTCGACCGCGGCGATGCGGTCGAGCGGGAGGTCGGCCTCCCAGCGCAGCCCGAGCCGCAGGAGCAGCCGGTCGGCGGTGATCCGCGTCGGCCGCGCGGACAGCGCGCGGTAGTCGCCGAGCAGCCAGACGATCGCGTAGAGGCTGAGCCCGGTCAGCGTCCACGAGGCGACCGGACCCCACAGGGTCGCCAGCGCGTGCAGGGCCACGGTCTCGACCGCGAGCAGGAGCAGCAACCCGACCAGCACCGGGAGGTAGCCGACCTCGCGGTGCGCGGTGAACGCCCCGGCGTCCGGCCCCCGCCGCCGCGGTCCGCGCAGGGCGTGATGGAGGAGCGCGACCTCGGTGGCGAGGATGCCGGCCACGACCCGATGACCGAGCAGGCGGTGGGACGCCGCGCGGATGCGCGTCGCGAAGTCGCCGGCCCCGTCCGCGGTGCCGCGCAGCGCGGCCCGCGCCCGCCGCACGAGCGCCAGGACGAGGAGCGCCTCGGCCGCGACGACGAGGAAGCGCATCCCCTCGAGCACCCCCCGATGGCGGTCCGGGAGCGCCGCGGCGGCCAGCGCGTAGCCGAGCGCGACGATCGGCAGGAGCGCGATCCAGGGCAGCCGCCGGGCGCGCACGAGCAGCAGGCCGGCCAGCGCCGGGACCGTCACCGTGAGGTCGAGTGCGAGCGCGGTGGCGACGACGCGCGCCTCGCGGCCGTCGCCGAGGCGCGGCACGGCGAACGCGGCGAGCGCCGTCCCGCATAGCAGCGCCAGCGCCGGGACCGCGTAGCGGAGCACCGTCCCGGCCGACGGCCCGCGCCCCGGCGCGCGCACGCCGGGCCGCCACCCTCCCGCCAGCACGCCGGCGGCGCCGGCGAACGGGGGCAGGAACGCGAGCCAGGCGGGCATGTGGACGCCGGAGGCGGACCGCGCGAGCAGCAGGATCGCCGCCTCGACCAGGCCCGCGGCGAGCAC
>CAZKQE010000047.1:0-12156 GCA_964554725.1 uncultured bacterium | reverse complement strand
CCCGACAGCTGGGCCATCAAGCAGCTGTTCCCGGTGATGCCGATCCACCGCCTCAACGAGCGGCCGGTCAACCATGCCGTGTTGAGCGACATCACCTGCGACTCCGACGGCAAGCTCGACCAGTTCATCGACCGGCGCGACGTCAAGAAGACGATCATGCTGCACCGGTTCAACGGCGAGCCCTACTACCTCGGCGTGTTCCTGGTCGGCGCCTACCAGGAGATCCTCGGCGACCTCCACAACCTGTTCGGCGACACGAACGCGGTCCACATCTCGATCGTGGACGGCGGCTACCGCATCGCCCACGTGGTCGAAGGGGACTCCGTCACCGAGGTGCTCGGCTACGTCCAGTACTCGAAGCAGAACCTGGTGCAGCGCATGCGCCGGGCCGCCGAGGACGCGCTGCGGAACGGGCTGCTGACGTTCGAGGAGTCGGCGCTCCTCATGCGGCGCTTCGACGAGGGCCTCTCGGGTTACACCTACCTCGAGGAGGAGGAACCCGCGCCGCGCATCACGAACGGAGGGAACGGCCTCACGACCGCCCGGGCGGGCGACGTGCCGGCGCCGGCGACGACGCCGAAGGGCGAGCCGGCGAAGCCCGCCCCGGCGCGCGAGCCCGGCGAGCGCGAACCGGTCGGCCGGGGACGCCGCCCGCGCGGCTGATCGCCGCCGGCGACGGAGCACCGGAGCGCCGCGCCGTCCCGCCCGCGCGGGAGCGCACCTCCGTCTTGTCACGGTTCGCCGCGCCGCGCTAGATTGGCGGCTCGCGACGCGGGGCGCCTCACGCGCGCCCTTCTCTCCCGACCACTCGCCACCCATCACGGCGAACCATCGAGGGGCCTGGGATGCCCGAGACCCGCCGCGCCCCGGCCTGGCTGCCGGTCGCCGCCGTCGCGATCGTGCTCGCGCTCGCCGCCCTGCCCGGCCTGTTCCTGAGCCCGCGCCCGGTGCTGAAGCTGGCCGCCGACCTGCTCCCTCCCGTCGCGCGCTTCGCCGACCTGCCCGCCGCCGTGGTGTGGTCGCTCATGCGGCTGACCGGCGCCTACCTCGCCTCGCTGGCGTTCTCCTGGTTCGTCGCCTACCGCGCCGCGACCCGGCCCGCCGAGGCGCGCTTCATCCTGCCGCTGCTCGACGTGGGGCAGTCGGTGCCGGTGCTCGGGTTCTTCCCCGCCGCGATCTTCGTGTTCGTCGGCGTGCTGGGCGGCGGCCGCCCGGCGCTCGAGCTGGCGTCCATGTTCCTCATCTTCACCAGCATGACCTGGAACATCGCCTTCGGGATCTACGAGGGCCTCACGACGATCCCGGCCGAGACCCGCGCCGCCGTCCAGAGCCTCGGCGTGCGCGGCGTCCTGCTGTGGCGGTCGCTGCTGCTGCCGGCCTGCATCCCGAGCCTCGTCTACAACAGCATCCTGTCCTGGACGAACGGCTGGTACTTCCTGATCGCGAGCGAGATCATCGCCGCCGGCCCGGTCCAGTACGACCTGCCCGGCCTCGGCAGCGTGCTCTCGGTCGCCTTCGCCGCCGGCGACCTGCGGCTCGCCGGCGTGGCGCTGGCGGCCCTGATCGCCGTGGTGCTGGCGATCGAGTTCGCGGTGTGGCGGCCGCTGCGCGCCTGGTCGAGCCGCTTCCGCTACGACACGCAGCCCGCCGCCGAGGAGCCGGCGGCGCTGCCCGACTTCGGGCTGCCGGCCCTGCTGCGCCCGGTGCGGGCGGCGGCGCGGGCGCTGTGGCGGCGGCTCCCGCTCGCGCGCGCGAACGCCTTCGCCGCCGCCGCGGCGCGGGCGGGCGGGCGCGTGTGGCGGGTGGCGCGCTGGCCGCTCGGGATCGGCCTCGCGCTCTACGCCGCGCTCGCCGTGCTCGGCGAGGTGCGGGCGCTGCTGCCCCCCTGGCCGCCGGAGGCGGCCTCGCTCCCGCTGGCCCTGCTCTACTCGTTCCTGCGCATCAACGCCGCCTACCTGCTCGCGCTGCTGTGGATCGTCCCGGTCACGCTGTGGGCGAGCGACCACCCGCGCGGCGCCCGCCTGCTCTCGACCGTGGCGCAGGTCGGCGCCTCGATCCCCGCCACCGCCTTCTTCCCGGTGCTGGTGGCGCTGCTGGTCGGGCGCTTCGGCGGCATGGAGGCGATCTCGGTGCTGCTGGCGCTCACCGGCATGCAGTGGTACCTGCTGTTCAACATGCTCGCCGGCGTGCAGCGGGTGCCGAACGACCTGCGCGAGTCGCTGCGCTCGCTCGGGCTCTCGCGGCGCGAGATCCACCGCAAGCTGGTGCTGCCGGCCTGCATGCCCTCGCTGGTCACCGGGAGCGTCGTCGCCTGGGGCGGCACCTGGAACGCGCTGATCCTCTCCGAGTACGTCACCTACCACGGCGAGACCTACCAGGTGACCGGGCTCGGCGCGATGCTGAACCGCGCCACCTTCCAGACCGGCAACCGCACGCTGCTGTTCCTGTCGCTGGCGCTGCTGGTCGTGACCGTCGTCACCTTCAACCGGGTGGTCTGGAACCGGCTCTACCGGCACGTCCAGCACCGCTACGTGCTCGAGGGCTGAGATGCTCGAGCTGCGCGGCGTCTCCGTCACCCTCCACGACCGCGGCCGGGTCGTGCCGGTGCTCGAGAGCATCGACCTGGTGATCCCGGACCGGCAGTTCGTCTGCATCGCCGGCCCCTCGGGCTCGGGGAAGTCCACGCTGCTGCGCGTCATGATGGGGCTGCTCCCCCCCACCGCCGGCACCGTGCTCGACCGCGGCCGCCCGCTCGACGGCGTCAACCTCGGGGCGGCGATGGTGTTCCAGTCGTTCGCGCTGCTGCCGTGGCTCACCGTGCAGGCGAACGTCGAGCTCGGCCTGCGCGCCCGCGACCTGTCCGAGGAGGACGCGCGCCGGCGCGCCGCGTTCTACCTCGACAAGGTGGGGCTCGACGGCTTCGAGGAGGCCTACCCGGCCGAGCTGTCCGGCGGCATGAAGCAGCGCGCCGGGCTGGCGCGCGCGCTGGCGGTCGAGCCCGACGTCCTGTTCATGGACGAGCCGTTCGCCGGGCTCGACCCGCTGACCTCGGCGAACCTGCGCGAGGAGGTGCTGACGCTGTGGTCCGACCACGACCTGCCGGTGCGCACGGTGGTCATGGTCACCCACATCATCGAGGAGGCGGTGCTGATGGCCGACCGCGTGGTCGTGCTGTCCCCGCGCCCGGGCCGCGTCGCCGCCGACCTGGCGATCCCGCTCGAGCGGCCGCGCAACAAGCGCAACGAGGGGTTCGACGCGCTGGTGGACTCGATCTTCGAGAAGATCGTCTGATGGTCCCGCACCCGCGCATCGGCCCGCTGACCGTGGACCGGCTGGGCCCCACCGACCTGCCGGCGGTGTTCGGCTGGCTCGACCGCGACCCGGTGCTCCACGTCTACCTGCAGGCGCTGGTGCTGCGCGACGCGCTGGCGGCCCCGCGCGACGAGTACTGGGGCGTGCGGCGCGACGGCGAGCTGGCCGCGCTGCTCCACCTCGGCGGCCAGACCGGCGCGGTGCTGCCGCTCGGCGACGACGCGCCGGCGCTCGACCTGCTCGCGGAGCGGGCGCGCCTGCGGATGCCGTTCCTGCCCGGCCGCTTCCAGGTGATCGGCCCGCGCGACGCGGCGCGGACCTGCGCCCGGCTGTTCGCCCGCTCCGGCCTGCTCCCCCGCCTCGAGCGCGAGCAGGTCTACCTGGCGCTGGAGCCGGGCGCGCTGCCGCCGTTCGAGCGGCTGCCGGAGCTGGTTCCGGCGGGGCCCGACGACTTCGACCTCATTCACGAGAGCGGCGCGCGGCTGCGGCTCGAGGAGCTCGAGGAGGACCCGCGCGTCCTCGACCCCGCCGCCTACCGGCGCCGGGTCGAGGAGGAATGCCGGGACGGTCACACCTGGGTGTGGCGGGACGAGGCGGGGCTGTGCTTCCGCGCCAGCGTCAGCGCGATCACCCCCGACGCCGGCCAGATCTCGGGGGTGTTCACGCCCGCCGCCCGCCGCGGGCGCGGGCTCGCGCGCCGCGGGCTGGCCGAGCTGTGCGCCCGGCTGTTCGAGCGCACGCGGGCGGCGTGCCTGTTCGTCAACCGCCACAACGCGCCGGCGGTCGCCCTCTACCGCGCGCTGGGATTTCGCGAGCGCGCCGACTGGTACTCGGCGTTCTTCGACACCGGACGCTAGCCCGGACGTTCCCCGGACCCGCGGGCGTCCTCCGGCACCCCCCGGGCCCAGTTCGCGCTTGCCCTGTCGGCCGTGTTTTGCGACCGTGGGCCGGCTCCCCGGCCTGCCGCCCCTGGCGGCGCCCATCGACATGGAGGTTGCTCGTGAGAAACCCCGTGGCGGCACTCGCCGTCCTCGCCGCGCTGCTCGCCGTTCCCCCCGCCTCCGCCCAGGTGTTCGGCCAGTACACGGGCGGCGCCGTGGTGCCGCCCGAGGGCCGCATGTTCGGCGCCTACCTCAATCTGAGCGAGCACGTGGTGGGCGGCCTCGCCCAGCTCCGGCTGAGCTTCTATCCCAGCCTCGACTTCGGCTTCCAGGGCGGGCTCTCGCGCATCGACCCGGGACCGGGCTCCACCACGCGCACCGTGCTGCGGCTCGGCACCGACCTGCGCTGGCAGCTGGGGACGCAGGATCCGACGATGCCGGTGGACCTCGCGGCCGGGGCGTGCCTCGGGGTCGAGACGGCGGACAACTTCAAGGTGATCACGCTCGGACCCTCGGTGGTGGCCAGCCGTACCCTGGGCGGCCCGGAGGGGGCGACGTTCGTGCCCTACGGGAGCGTCGGCATGCTGTTCGCGAGCCGCGACGCGTTCGGCGTCAACGATTCGGACATCTCGGTCCCGTTCCGGCTCGGGCTCGAGGCGCGACTGGCGCCCGAGTTCCGCCTGATCGCCGAGCTACAGCTCTACCTCGCCGACCGTTACAACGACGACGTGGGCTTCGTCACCGGGGTCAACCTGCCCTTCTGACGCGCGGCGCCCGCCGCGGCCCCCTGAACGGGCGGGCAGCGGCCCCCGAGCGTCGCCGCAACGCTCATCCATCACAACGAGTTACGCGTTGCGATCGGGGGCATTCATCGCCCTTGCCACCCCCGCCCACGGGTGCTAGCGTTCCGCGCCCTCGGTGAACGACCCCTCACGGGGCCGCCCACCGGAGCCGGCCGGATCCCACACAAATCGTTGCCGTCGCTTCGCTTGAGCCAGGCGTCGGCGCCCACACCGACAGCACGTTCGCCACCGCTGGCGGGCCCGCGCGGGCCCATTGTGGAGAACGTGTGGACTGGAGGGCAGGAAACAGACATCAAGTCGTTGCTACCATTGAGTTTGGCTCGTTATCGACGGATGTTGAGAACCACCCGTTCCCCTTTCCACATCGGACGGCTCCACACGGCCCGCGGCTGCGGTAGAACGAGGTTCCCGCGACCTCGAGCCCTGTGGAGAAACCACGAACTCCTCACCGCAAGGACCGCACTGATGTCCGCCCAGCCGACGCTGCCAGAGGTCACGACGCATCTCTGGGGGCAGGTCCTCACCGCGGTACAGTCCCGGCTCGAGACCCAGCAGGCCTTCGACACCTGGCTCAAGCCGATCGTACCGCTCTCGCTCAGCCCCCAGCTCGTCGAGCTCGAAGTCCCCAACCCCTTCTTCATCGACTGGATCCACCAGTACCACCTCGCCTCGCTGCGCCAGAGCCTGCGCGAGGTGCTCGGGGCCGACCCCGAGATCCGCTTCAGCGCCGCGGAGCGGCCGGCCGCGCCGCCGCCGGCCGTCGCAGAGGCCGAGACCCCGCGGGTGACGCGCGCCCGCGGTCTCGAGCCGGGAGTGCCGGCGCGCGAGGACCGGGCGTGGCTCGACAGCCGGCTCAACCCGCGTCTCACCTTCTCGAGCTTCGTCGTGGGCGGCAGCAACGCCTTCGCCCACGCCGGCTGCCTCGCGGTCGCCGAGCGGCCCGGCGAGGCGTACAACCCGCTCTTCATCTTCGCCGGCTCGGGCCTGGGCAAGACCCACCTGCTGCACGCGATCGGCCATGCCGTGCGCGAGCGGCGACCCGGCGCGCGGGTCTACTACGTCTCGGCCGAGCGCTTCACGAACGAGATGATCTACGCGATCCAGCACGCCCAGACGCTCGCGTTCCGCAACAAGTACCGGAACGTGGACGTGCTGCTGATCGACGACATCCAGTTCCTCGCCGGCAAGGAGAGCACGCAGGAGGAGTTCTTCTACACGTTCAACGCCCTGCGGGACGCCCACAAGCAGGTGGTCGTGACCGCGGACAAGGCCCCCAAGGACATCCCGATGCTCGAGGAGCGGCTCACCTCGCGCTTCAACCAGGGGCTGGTCACGAACATCGAGCAGCCGGTGCTCGAGACGCGGATGGCGATCCTGCGCAACCGGATCGAGCAGGACGGCGACGGGGTGTCGCTGCCGGACGACGTGCTGCTGCTGATCGCCGACCGCATCCGCACGAACGTCCGCGACCTCGAGGGCTGTCTGGTGCGGGTGCTGGCCCTCGGCTCGCTCCTCCACCAGGAGATCACGGTCGCGATGGCGGAGGAGGTGCTCCAGCAGTACGTGAACGCCGAGCCCGACCGGATGAGCCCGGACCGCATCCTGGCGGCGGTGTCGGAGCGCTTCGGGGTCAAGATCGAGCTGCTGGTCGGACCGCGCCGCACGAAGAGCGTGGTGCTGCCGCGCCAGATCGCGATGTACATCATGCGCAACCTCACCGACCTCTCGCTGGCCGAGGTCGGGCGCGCGTTCGGCAGCCGCGACCACTCGACCGTGCTGTACGCGGTCGAGAAGGTGACGGACATGCTGCGCACGGACAGCGCGCTGTCGGACAAGGTGAACGGGCTGATCTCCACGCTCGCCTCGGGATGAGCGGTGGACGTCCGGGGGACGGATGTGGACGTCGTGGAGGGCCCGCGGGGCGTTCCGGGCGGGGGTGGAGAAACGACGCTCCGGTGCACAGCCGGCAGCGTGGCTCCATCCGGCTGTGCGGCAACGGATTGCAGGGTCGCGGCGGCGTTCGTCCACATCCTCCACAGCCCCTACGGTGACTGTCTTCTTTCTTATTGAGTATCAACGGCTTACAACACTAGAAAGTGCTTGCGGGTGACCCCGCGGATTCCTATCATGCTGCCCGACGCTGCAACGACCCCCGCGACGCCCCGCCAAGAGGCTCCGAACTCATGACCGGACTTGAACTTCCTACCCGTCAGGGAGTGACCGCGATGGAACTCAGCATCCAGCAGGGCGATCTGGCCTATGCGGTGGGAAAGGCGTTCGGCTCGGTCTCGGCGAAGAGCCCGATGCCGCTGCTCTCCTGCCTGCTGGTCGAAGCCGAGAAGGGCGGCCTGCGCATCACCGGCAGCGACCTCGACGTCACCACCGCGGTCACGGTCCCGTGCTCGGTGAAGACCGTCGGGCGCATCGCGGTCTCGGCCCGCCACTTCAACGAGGTCGTGCGCAAGATCCCGCGCGGGATGCTGCAGCTCGCGATCGCGGGCGAGCAGTGCGAGGTCCGCTACGGGGACGGCAAGGGCTGGTCGCGGTTCCCGATCCAGGACGCCGCCGACTTCCCGCGCGTGCCCGAGCTCAAGGCCGAGAACCAGGCCGAGCTGGCCGGCGACGCGCTGGCGCGGCTCATCGCCCGCTCGCTCTACGCCGCCTCGACCGACGCGACGCGGCCCAACCTGAGCGGCGTGTTCATCCAGGGCGGCGACAAGCAGGTGGTGTTCGTCGCCACCGACGGCCACCGGCTCGCCCGCGCCTCGCGCAAGGGGGGGTTCGGCGGCCTCGGCAAGGACGGCGTGATCGTTCCCAGCCGCGCGCTGGCGGCCGTCGGCCGCGCCGCCGAGGAGGCCACCAGCCCGGTCACGATCGAGGTCGCGGCCGGCCGCAACCAGGCCGCCTTCACCACCCAGGTGGGCGAGTTCAAGGTGCAGATCCTCGCCCGGCTGCTCCAGGGACCGTACCCGAACTACGAGCAGGTGATCCCCAAGAACAACCCGCGCGAGCTCAAGGTGAAGCGGCTCGAGCTGCTCGAGGCGGTGGACATCGTCGCCTCGCACGCGGACAACGTGACGCGCCAGGTGCGCTTCTCGCTGTCCGAGGGCCGGCTCGGCGTCTCCTCGGCGACCGAGCTGGGCGCCGGCGAGCACACGATCGCGGCGTCGTTCCAGGGCGAGGCGCTGGAGATCGGCTACAACGCGGCCTATCTCCTCGACATCCTGAAGAGCCTCGAGAACGACGAGGTCCTGTTCCGGCTCAACAACGCCCTCACCGCCGGCGTCCTGGAGCCGGTCGGGGAGCTCAAGCAGGCGGAGGAAGGCCTGCTGTGCCTGGTGATGCCGCTGAGGCTTCCCGACGCGGCAGGGTGAGCATGGAGTCGATCGCCCGGGTGCTCCCGTCCCTGCTCCGTGACCTGGGGCTCGAGGCGGGGGTCCTGGGGTGGCGGGCGGTCAGGGAGTGGCCGGACGCCGTCGGTCCCCGCGTCGCGCGTCGCGCGCGCGCAGTGAGCTTCAAGGACGGCACGCTCCGGATCGAAGTCGAAGGATCGTCCTGGCGGTACGAGCTGGGCTTTCTCAAACGCGACCTCCTGCGCCAGCTGAATCGTCATCTCGGCACGCAGCTGGTGCGCGACCTGGAATTCGTCACAGCCCGCGGAGGGATCCGGCGGTGAACACGAGTGAAGGAGACACGACCTTGACGGCTGAACCGAAGGGCCATCACTACGACGCCACCAGCATCCAGGTCCTCGAGGGCCTGGAGGCGGTCCGCAAGCGCCCCGCGATGTACATCGGCGACATCGGCGTACGCGGGCTGCACCATCTGGTCTACGAGGTGGTGGACAACTCGGTGGACGAAGCGCTCGCCGGCCACTGCACCGAGATCACGGTGACGATCGAGAGCGACGGCTCCTGCACCGTGCGCGACAACGGGCGCGGCATCCCGGTGGACATGCACGCGACCATGAAGAAGCCGGCGCTCGAGGTCGTCATGACCACGTTGCACGCCGGCGGCAAGTTCGACGACAAGACCTACAAGGTCTCGGGCGGCCTCCACGGCGTCGGGGTGTCGGTCGTCAACGCCCTGTCGGCGTGGTGCGAGGTCGAGGTCCTCAAGGACGGCAAGCACTACACCCAGCGCTACGAGCTGGGGAAGCCGACCGGCCCGATGAAGGCCGCGCCGGCCGCCGGCGCCGGGGCGAAGAAGGGCTCGGGCACCACGACCCGGTTCATGCCGGACGGGAAGATCTTCACCGACGTCACGTTCCACTGGGACACGCTGGCGGGGCGGTTGCGCGAGCTGGCGTTCCTCAACAGCGGGCTCTCGATCCGGCTGTCGGACGCGCGCACCGGGAAGAACACCGAGTACCTGTACAAGGGCGGGATCATCGAGTTCGTGAAGTACCTCAACCAGAACAAGGAGGTGCTCCACGGCAAGCCGGTGTTCTTCGCGCGGGAGCGCGACGGCATCCAGGCGGAGATCGCGCTCCAGTACAACGACTCCTACGCCGAGTCGGTCCACTCGTTCGTGAACAACATCAACACGATCGAAGGCGGCACGCACCTGATCGGCTTCCGCTCGGCGCTCACCCGCACGCTGACGAACTACGCCGAACGCGAGGGCTTCGCGGGCAAGGCCAAGGTGAGCGTCGCCGGCGAGGACGTGCGCGAGGGCCTCACCGCGGTGATCTCGGTGAAGATGCAGAACCCGCAGTTCGAGGGCCAGACCAAGACCAAGCTCGGCAACAGCGAGGTCAAGGGCGTGGTCGAGAGCATCGTCGGGGAGGGGCTGCGCGAGTTCTTCGAGGAGAACCCGCCGGTCGCCCGCAAGATCGTCGAGAAGATGCTGGCGGCGGCGCGCGCCCGCGAGGCGGCCCGCAAGGCCCGCGAGCTGGCGCGGCGCAAGAGCATCCTCGACGGCGGCGCGCTGCCCGGGAAGCTCGCCGACTGCGCGTTCGATGACCCGGGCCTGTGCGAGATCTACATCGTCGAGGGCGACTCGGCCGGCGGCAGCGCGAAGCAGGGGCGCGACCGCCGCTTCCAGGCGATCCTGCCGATCCGCGGCAAGATCCTCAACGTCGAGAAGGCGCGGCTCCACAAGATCCTCGAGAACGAGGAGATCCGCAGCATGATCACGGCGCTGGGCGCCGGGGGGAAGGAGGAGTTCGACATCACCAAGCTGCGGTACCACAAGATCATCCTCATGGCCGACGCCGACGTGGACGGCTCCCACATCCGCACCCTGCTCCTCACCTTCCTGTTCCGCGAGCTGAAGCCGCTGGTGGACGGCGGCTACGTCTACATCGCGCAGCCGCCGCTGTTCCTGGTGAAGAGCGGCAAGGAGGAGATCTACTGCTTCGACGAGAAGGAGCGGGACGAGGCGATCGCCCGCGTCGGGCGCAAGAACCTGCAGGTGCAGCGCTACAAGGGCCTGGGCGAGATGAACCCCGACCAGCTGTGGAAGACGACGATGAACCCGGAGACCCGCACGCTGCTCCGCGTCACGAACGAGGACGGGGTCGAGGCCGACCGGATCTTCACCATCCTCATGGGCGAGCAGGTGGAGCCGCGCCGCCAGTTCATCGAGGAGAACGCCCTGACGGTCCGGAACCTCGACATCTGATGCGCCGGCGCTTCGCCCTCGCGCTGGCCGCCGTCCTGGCGGCGGGGTCGCCGGCGGCCGCGGCGGCCGGGCCGGTGGAGCTGGTCGCCGGCGTCGGCTCGACGCTGGCGGTGGAGGGCGGCCCCGGCGGCGGGGGGGTCGCGCTCTCGCTCGCGGTGCTGTGGCCGGTCGAGGACCACTTCCGGGTCGGCCTCGTGCTGGTGAACGAGAGCCTCGGGGAGCGCACGGAGCGCCTCGTCGGCCCGGGCGGCCTGGACCTGGGCCCGATCGCGGGCATCCAGCGCTCGGCGCTCGGCGCCGCCCTGCGCGTCGAGGGGCACCTGCCGGCGGCCGGGCGGCTGCGGCCGTACCTGTCCGCGAGCTGGGGCCTCTACCGGGTGGACGACGACGTGCGCGGCGCGCGGGTGGGCCGCGACGAGGCGGCCGGGTTCGGGCTCGGCGCCGGGACGCAGCTCCGTTTCAACGATCGGCACGCGCTCGGCGCGAGCGTGCGCGCCCAGCAGCTGTCGCGCGGCGCCGCCGGACGCTATCTGAGTGCGGCGCTGGAGTGGCGCTGGGGGATGGGACACTAGCGCGGCTGCCGGGATGCGGCCGCAAACGGGACGGAGACCATGGCACTGAACGATCGTACGAAGATCGTGGACGTTTCGATCGAATCCGAGATGAAGACGAGCTACATCGACTACTCGATGTCGGTGATCGTCTCGCGCGCGCTGCCCGACGTCCGCGACGGACTCAAGCCTTCGCAGCGGCGCATCCTCGTGGCGATGAACGACCTCAACCTGTCCCCGGGACGCGGCTACCGCAAGTGCGCGAAGATCGCCGGCGACACCTCGGGCAACTACCACCCGCACGGTGAGCAGGTCGTCTATCCCACCCTGGTGCGCATGGCGCAGGACTGGGTGATGCGCTACCCGCTGGTGGACGGCCAGGGCAACTTCGGCAGCATCGACGGCGACGCCCCTGCGGCGATGCGGTACACGGAGGCGCGGCTCACCGCGCTGGCGGCCGAGATCCTCGCCGACCTCGAGAAGAACACGGTCGACTTCCGCCCCAACTACGACGAGACGCGCGAGGAGCCGGTGGTGCTGCCCGGCGTGCTCCCGAACCTGCTCGTGAACGGTTGCTCGGGCATCGCCGTCGGCATGGCCACGGAGGTGCCGCCGCACAACCTGCGCGAGGTGTGCGACGCCATCATCACCATCATCGACAAGCCCGAGACCGCCGCCGAGGAGTTGCTCAAGATCGTGAAGGGCCCGGACTTCCCGACCGCCGGCATCATCTACGGCACCCAGGGGATCCGCGACTGCTACCTGAACGGGCGCGGCAGCATGAAGATGCGCGCCAAGGTGCAGGTCGAGGAGGGCAAGGGCGGCCGCATGAGCCTGGTCGTGACCGAGATCCCGTTCCAGGTGAACAAGACCTCGCTGCTCGAGAAGATCGCCGACATGGTGCGCGAGGGGAAGATCGCCGGGATCTCCGACCTGCGCGACGAGTCCGACCGCGACGGCATGCGCATCGTGGTCGAGCTCAAG
>CAZKQE010000046.1:5807-12170 GCA_964554725.1 uncultured bacterium | reverse complement strand
CACCTCGCCCGGGCTCTCCTCGGTGCCGGCGAACAGGCTGCCGATCATCACCGAGTGACCGCCGGCGGCGAGCGCCTTGACCACGTCGCCGGTGTACTTGATGCCGCCGTCGGCGATGATCGGCACGTCGCTCCCCTCGAGCGCGCGCGCCGCCTCGAGCACGGCGGTGATCTGCGCCATCCCGGCCCCGGTCACGACCCGGGTGGTGCAGATCGCGCCGGGGCCCATCCCCACCTTGACCGCGTCGGCCCCGGCGGCGGCGACGGCCTTCGCCCCTTCGGCGGTGCCGACGTTGCCCACCACCAGGTCCACGTCCGGGAACGCGGCGCGCATCCGCTCCGCGGTCTCGAGCACGCCGCGCGAGTGGGCGTGGGCGCTGTCGATGACCAACGCGTCCACGCCGGCCCGCACCAGCTCGGCGCCGCGCTCGTGGCAGTCGCCGCCGGCGCCGACCGCCGCCGCCACGCGCAGCCGCCCGAGCGAGTCCTTGCAGGCCTGCGGGTGACGGATCCGCTTCTCGATGTCCTTGACCGTGATGAGGCCCTTCAGGCGCCCCTCGCCGTCCACGACCGGCAGCTTCTCGATCCGGTGCCGGGCGAGGATCGCCCGCGCCTGCTCGAGCGTGGTGCCGACCGGGGCGGTGACCAGGTTCTCGCGGGTCATCACCTCGCGGACCCGCCGGCCCAGGTCGTCCTCGAAGCGCAGGTCGCGGTTCGTCAGGATGCCGACCAGACGCCCGTCCTCGGTGATCGGCACGCCGGAGATGCGGTAGTGGGCCATCAGCTCGTGGGCCTGGCGCAGCGAGGCGTCCGGCGGCAGCGTGAACGGGTCGGCGATCATGCCGCTCTCCGAGCGCTTGACCCGGTCCACCTGCGCGGCCTGGTCGGCGATCGAGAGGTTCTTGTGGAGGACGCCGATGCCGCCCTCGCGGGCGAGCGCGATCGCCAGCTCGGACTCGGTGACCGTGTCCATCGCGGCGCTGACGATCGGGATGTTGAGCGGGATGCGGCGCGAGAAGCGCGTACGGGTGTCCACCTCGCGCGGGTGGACCTCGGAGAGCCGCGGCACCAGCAGGACGTCGTCGAAGGTGAGCGCCTCGCGCCCGACCTTCTCGGTCCAGGGCACCGGCGTCGCGGCGGCGCGCGTCGCGTCCTCCACCTTCTCGGCCCACATCACGCGATCCGGCATGGGTTCCCGGTCACCTCCCCGGAAGCCGCGGCGCGGCCGGCCGCGCGCCCCGGTTCACCTCGCCGACGGCGGCAGCGTGTCCGGCTTCTTCTTGAGCCGGCCCATGTCGAAGTAGAAGTTGGCGCCGACCCGGAACTCGGTCGCCGCCAGGAAGCTGTTGTACCCGGAGGGATAATCCTTGGCGTCCTCGGCGAACACCCAGTGGGTCGCGACCGTCGCCTCCACGCTGGTGGACGGCATGGACTTGAAGAAGCGCTCGACCCCGATCTCGCCGGTCACGCCGGGGTGGAGCTTGCGGTGCTTGACGAAGGTCACCGGGTCGACGAGCACGATGCGCCGGTTCTGCACCCACACGCGGTAGACGCCCGGACCCGCGCCGAGATGGTAGTGCCAGTTCCCACGATGGAGCAGGTACTGCATCTCGAAGGTCATCGGCAGCAGCAGCGTGAGGTTCGTGCGCTTCGCGACGTCGGCGGGGAAGTGGCCGTCGGGGACCGGCATCGGCACCGCGCCCGAGTACCCGCTCCAGGTGAACCCGGGGCTCACCTGCCAGCGGAAGCGGTTCGAGATGACGTAGCGGAAGTGACCGCTGAAGGCGAGGCGCGCACGGGCACCCTCGGAGTAGTCGGCGTCCGCCCAGAACTTCGATCCGCCGAGCTGTCCGCCGATCGCGCCGCGGCCCGGGGCCATCCCGTCGGCGGCCGGGCACGGGGAAGCGGCCGCGAGCACCGCACACAGCGCGATACCCGCCGTGGCAACGCGTGGAATCATGCGCAGGAGACTCCTCTTCCGCGTGGGAAGATTGAGGGGAATGCCCGGTGCGATGAGCGCGGCAGTATAGGAACGGGGTCGGGGGGTGTCAAGAAACACGGCGTCCCGGTGCGCATCCCGCAACCGCTTTCGCGAACGGTGGTTGTCGGCGACGGCGACGACGGTGTCGCGACGGCGACGGCGGGGACACCCGGGCGGGCCCGGCGTCCGCCGACCGCAGCCGTGGACGCGGGTTGGCGGCGCGCCCGACGCTGGAACGGCTCTTGAGAGGGTACGGCGCCGGACTCCCGACCGGGATCCCGCCACCCACGCTCCGCAGTCCGCCCCACCCCGATCCCACCCAGTACGTCACGACGCATCTTCCGGGGCCGGCCGCCAACCGGCCCCCGTCCCGGTCGGGAGGCCCCAGCCGCGCGTTGACACCCGGCGGGCCCCCCCGTAGACTGCCGCCCTCATTTTGCGCCGTTGACGCCGGGACGGGTGGGGATGCCCCATCCGCTTGCCCGGCGGTTCACCGTTACGGGGGGTGTGATGCGCGGTGACCAGTGGAAGTTGGCAGCCGTCGTGGTCGCGACGGTGCTCTCCCTCTGGTACCTGTTCCCCTCCTTCCGCTACTACACGATGACCCCGGCGCAACGGCAGGCGCTGCCGGCCGCCGAGCTGGCGGCGTTGCGCAAGCAGGCCATCCACCTCGGACTCGACCTGCAGGGCGGCATGCACCTGGTGCTCGAGGTGGACAAGTCGCGCCTCAACGCCGAGGAGGCGAAGGACGCGGTCGAACGGGCGCGCCAGGTGCTCGACCGGCGCATCGACGCCTTCGGCGTCGCCGAGCCGCTCATCCAGACCGAGGGCGAGGACCGCATCGCCATCCAGCTGCCGGGTCTCACCGACCGCAAGCGCGCGATGGACCTGATCGGCAAGACGGCGCTGCTCGAGTTCAAGCTGGTCCGCACCGCCGACGAGGCCCGCAACGCCTGGACCCGCCTCGACGCCTTCCTCGCCGCCCGCAACGCCGGCGCGGCCGCCGGGCTCGACACCGCGATGCGGCGCACGCCGCTCACCAGCCATCTCACCGAGATCGACAACCCCGCCTTCGTCCGCGAGGAGGACGTGCCGATCGTGCGCCAGCTGCTCGCCGGCGCCGGCGTCGACTCGGTCATCCCGTCCGACTCGCAGCTGCTGTGGAGCACGCCCGACCGCGGCCAGCGCGGCATCACCGGCCGCGCCCTCTACCTGGTGCGCCGCGAGGCCGAGATGACCGGCGGCTCGATCGCCACCGCGCAGGCCCAGGTGGGCCTCGACCAGGCCGATCCCGGCGCGTGGGGCGTGAGCGTCACGATGACCCCGCGCGGCCGCGCCGATTTCGCGCGGGTGACGGGCAACAACGTGAACCGGAACCTGGCGATCGTGCTCGACGGAGAGGTCTCCTCGGCCCCGGTGATCCGCGAGCGGATCCCCAGCGGCAACGCCTCGATCACCGGCAGCTTCAACGTCGAGAGCGCCAAGGACCTGGCGATCGTGCTGCGGGCGGGCGCACTGCCGGCGCCGGTGACCGTCATCGAGGAGCGTTCGGTCGGACCCTCGCTGGGCTCGGACTCGATCCAGCAGGGCCTGATGGCGGGCCTGGTGGGCACGGTGATGGTCGTCGTCTTCATGTCCATCTACTACCGGCTCTCGGGCGTGATCGCGATCGTGGCGATGGTGTTGAACATCCTCTACGTGATCGCGGTGCTGGCCGGGTTCGGCGCCACGCTGACGCTGCCCGGCATCGCCGGGCTGGTGCTGACGGTCGGCATGGCGGTGGACGCGAACGTCCTCATCTTCGAGCGCATCCGCGAGGAGCTGCGCAACCAGCGGAGCGTCCGCCAGTCGGTCGAGCTCGGCTACAACCGCGCGTTCCGCACGATCTTCGACGCCAACGTGACGACGCTGATCAGCGCGTTGTTCCTGTTCCAGTTCGGCACCGGCCCCATCAAGGGCTTCGCCGTGACGCTGAGCATCGGCCTGCTCGCGAACATGTTCACGGCGGTGCTGTTCACCCGGCTGATCTTCGATTCCATGCTGAGCCGTCGCAAGGTCGAGCGGCTGAGCATCTGACGAGCACGAGGCGCGGCGCATGTTCCAGTTCCTGATCGGCACCAACATCCCGTTCATGCGCCACCGGCGCTGGGCCTACGTCGTCTCCGGCGCCCTGACGCTGGCGACCGTCGTATGGCTGGTCGCCAACGGCGGCCCGCGCTACGGCGTGGACTTCACCGGCGGCACGCTGCTCCAGATCCGCACCAGCCGCGTGGTGCCGGCCGACCAGCTTCGCCACGCGCTCGACGCCGGCGGCTTCCGCGGCATCGAGCTGCAGCAGATGACGGGCGAGTACCGGAACGAGTACCTACTGCGGATGAAGACGGTGCCGGCCTCCGACCCGTTCGCCGGCGTGCAGACCGCGATCCAGCAGGGCCTGCCCGACGTCAGCGTCGAGCTGCGGCGCACCGAGAACGTCGGCCCCAAGGTCGGCGGCGAGCTGCGGCGCAAGGCGATCTGGGCGGTGCTCGGCAGCCTCGCCGGGATCCTGCTCTGGGTCGGCATCCGCTACCAGTTCAAGTACGCCTTCGGCGCCATCGCGGCGCTGTTCCACGACGTGTTCGTGACCCTCGGCGTGCTGTGCTTCACGAACCGCGAGATCTCGCTCACGGTGGTCGCGGCCCTGCTGACGATCGCCGGATTCTCGATCAACGACACGATCGTGGTCTTCGACCGCATCCGGGAACGGGCGAAGACGCTGCGCAAGGAACGCCACTCCCGCGTCATGGACATCGCCGTGAACGAGACGCTGTCCCGCACGGTCATCACCTCGATGACCGTGTTCATGACGGCGGTGGCGCTGTTCATCTGGGGAGGCGAGGTGCTGCGCGACTTCTCGCTCGCCATGATGGTGGGCGTCGGGTTCGGCACCTATTCCTCGGTCTATGTGGCCGCCGCGCTCGCCCTCGACGTGTGGCGCGCCATCGACCGTCGCAAGGGGATCCAGACCGACTGAGCGCGTCGGCGCGACGGTGTCGACGAACGAGATGGAGAGGCCTGTCATGAGACGAATCCTTCGTTCCCTCGCGCTGCCCGCCGCCCTCCTGCTGGCCGCGACCTCGGCGCTCGTCGGCCCGGGCTGCGCGAAGAAGCTGCCGGTCGGGCCGATCGGATCCCAGCTGGTCGCCTACCCGGAGGGCCGCCGCGACACGCTCGAGCGTTCGCCGTCCGATCTCATCGTGTGGCCCGACGTGCCGCTGCTCGTCAGCGAGACCTCGTCCGACACGAACTTCATCCCCAACCGCACCTACATCGCCTACCGCTTCGGCGCCGGCGTCACGCACGGCGCGGTCGTGGACTACAGCGAGGCGGACGGGTACCAGATGTTCCGGCAGGAGCCGGGCGGCGGCTACCGCGCCTACCAGGACTACGCGGTCACCGCCTCGCGGCGCTGGAGCGACCGGTCCTACTACGGCGGGGCGGCCGGCGCGCTGGTGCTGCCGCCGGCCCAGTTCTTCACCTTCTCGGACCGGCTGCCGGTCGCGCTGTCGGAGCGGGCCTACGTGGGACGCGCCGTGGTCTCGGGCCTCACCGGCGCCGACTTCCCGCTCACGAACCGCGGGGCGATGAGCGACACGACCGCGATCCCGCCGCTCCTCTACACCGGGCTCACCGGCTTCCCGGGCAACCCCGACACCGGTCCCGCGCCCCCCGACTCCCTGCTCGACCTCTCGTGGCAGTCGGTCGCCGGCGCCGCCGGCTACTGGGTCCACATCTACCAGAAGCGCGCGGACATCCGGATCTCCGAGGACGCGATCGCGATCGCCCACCCGGCGCCGATCGCGACCGGCAAGGTGCGCGACCTGTTCATCGGCTTCTTCCCCGCCCCGCGCACCTCCTACAAGCTCGGCAGCCCGGTCCCCGCCGGGTCCCGCATCCTGGTCTACCGCGTGCTCCAGGGGCTGCAGGAGGTGTTCATCCGCGTCTCGGCGGTGGACGCCGCCGGGCGGATGATCGCCACCACCGGCAGTGCCGGCGACATGGACGCGGTCCAGGAGCGGTTCGGCCAGGTGGACCGTCGGCGCACCTTCCTGCTCGGCGCCAAGAAGGTCACCCCGGACCGGCCGCGCCCGCCCGATTGATCCCCCGCGGTTCGCGGGGATGACCACCCGCCCGCGGCGCGCGCCGCTCGCGACCTTCGCCCTCGCCCTGCTGCTCGCCGTCCCGGCCGCGGCGCAGCCCGCCCGTCCGGGCGCGCGCGAGTTCACGATCGCCCGCCTCAAGTACGGCGGCGGCGGCGACTGGTACGAGGACCGCACCTCGCTCGTCAACCTGCTCAAGGGCGTGCGCGAGCGCACCGCGATCCCGGTGGCGGGCGACCGCGAG
>CAZKQE010000046.1:0-5797 GCA_964554725.1 uncultured bacterium | reverse complement strand
GCGAGGCGGTCGTGGAGCCGGGGTCGGCCACCCTGTTCCAGTACCCGTTCGTCTTCGCCTGCGGCCACGGGAACATCAAGCTCACCCCGGCCGAGGTCACGAACCTGCGCCGCTACCTCGGCGCGGGCGGGTTCCTGTGGGTGGACGACGACTTCGGGATCGGCCCTTCCCTGCGGCGCGAGATGAAGAAGGTGTTCCCCGAGTCCGAGTTCGTCGAGCTGCCCTTCTCGCACCCGATTTTTCACGGACTTTACGAGTTCCCGCGCGGATTGCCCAAGATCCACGAGCACAGCGGGGGCCCGCCCCGGGCATTCGGGATTGTCCACGACGGACGGCTGGCGGTATTGTTTACCTACGACACCGATCTCGGGGACGGTCTGGAGGACGAGGAGGTCCATCACGACCCCCCCGAGAAGCGTGAAGAGGCGCTGCGCATGGCGTTGAACATCGTGCACTACGCCCTCACACACTAGTTCCCGCCCACCCCGGGCCGCCGCAGCCGACCGATGACCCATCGCGTGCCCGAGACCTCGCTGCACCGCCGGCTCGTCCGGCACCATCGCGCGTGCCGCGACGCGCTGGTGCTGCGCCACGCGCTGCGCGCCGCCGCCGCGATCTGTGCGGTCGTCGCGGCCGCGGTCGCGGTCGGCGTCGGGCTGACGCTGGGCCCCGGCGCCGCCTGGACCCGGCTCGTGCTGGTGGTCGCCGCCGGGCTGCTCGCGCTCGGGTTCGCGGTGGTCGCGTTCCTGCGCGAGGCGCCCGGCTTCGACGCCTGGCTCGAGGGCGCCGAGCGCCGCTTCCCCGACCTCCGTTCCTGGCTGCGGAACGCCCTCGACCTGGAGTCGGCGCCGCTCACCGGGGCCTCGCCGGTGCTGGCCCGCGCGCTCACCGACGAGACCCTGCGGCGACTCGAAGGGACCCCGCTCGTCTCGCTCAAGCCGCGGCTCCACGCCCGCCGCCCGCTGATCGTGCTGGCCGGGGCGCTCGGTCTCTCGCTGGCGCTGGCGCTGCTCGCCCCGGGCGGCGCCCGCCGCTCGTGGGCGACGCTGTGGGACCCGGCCGCGGCCGCCCCGCCGGTGCGGCTGGTGGTCGAGCCCGGTTCCGTGCGTCTCACCCCGGGCGCGGCGCTCGCCGTGCGCGCGCGGGTGTGGGGGACGACGCGGGCGCCGCGGCTCCTGCGCGACGGCGCCGCCGCAGTGAACGCCACCGCCGAGGGCGGCGGCCCGGCGGGCGAGCGCGTGTGGCGGTTCGACCTCACCCAGCTCACGCGCGAGCAGGACTACCGCGTGCGGGTCGCCTCGGTGACCAGCCCGCGCTACCGGATCGGCCTCGCCGGCGAACCGGTCCCGGTCAGCTTCGAGGTCGAGTACCGCTCGCCCGCCTACGCGCGGCTGCCGGTCCAGCGCGGCAGCGCCACGCGCGGCGACCTCACCGCGCTGCGCGGCTCGCGCGCGCGGCTGCTCGTCACCTTCGACCGCGACCTCACCGCGCTCGAGGCGGCGCTCCCGGACGGGAAGGTGACCCGCTGGCGGGCGGTGACCCCGCGCCGCTGGGAGGGCGAGGTGCCGGTGGACCGCGAGGGCGAGTACGCGCTCCACGCCACCGCCGACCGCGGCGAGGGCCGCTTCCGCTACCGCGTCACCCCGCTCGCCGACGCGCCGCCGCTGCTCGCGGTGCGGCTCCCGGGCGGCGACGTGGACCTGCCGGCCGGCCAGCAGATCCCGGTCGAGGTGTTCGCCCAGGACGACCTCGGGCTCACCCAGCTCCGGCTCCAGTACCGCAAGGACGCCGACGCCCCCTGGACCGACCTGCCGCTCGCCCGCTTCGGCGACCGTCCGCGCGAGGCGCGGGTCGCCTCGCGCTGGGACGCCTCGCCGCTCGGGCTGCTGCCCGGCGAGACCGCCTCGTTCCGTTTCGAGCTGCTCGACGACAACGTCGTGAGCGGCCCCGGTCGCGCGGTGAGCCCCACGTTCCAGCTCCGCTTCCCGTCGCTCGCCGAGCTCTACGAGCGCATGGACGACACCCGCGGCGAGGCGCGCACCACCTTCGAGAAGGTGGCCGACCAGGCGCGCGAGCTGCAGAAGTCGCTCGAGCGCCTCGCCCGCCAGACCCCGCGCGCCACGCCGCCGTCGAACCCCTCGTTCGAGCGGAGCGAGGAGATGAAGCGCGCGCTCGAGCGCCAGCAGGAGATGGGCCGGCGCATCGAGGACGCCGCCGGCCAGCTGCGGAAGAGCCTCGACGAGGCGGCCGAGCGCCGCGCCTTCGACGAGCAGCTCACCCGCCGCCTCGAGGAGCTCAACGAGCTCGTGCGCCAGATCCAGTCGCAGGAGTTCCGCGAGGCGCTGAAGCGCATGCAGGAGGCGATGGAGCGGATGGACCGTCCGGCGCTCGAGAACGAGCTGCCGGGGTGGCGCGAGGAGAACCAGAAGATGCTCGCGAACCTCGAGCGGACGATCGAGCTGATCAAGAAGCTGCGCGAGGAGGAGCGGCTGCAGGCGCTCGCCCAGCGCGCCGAGGAGCTGAAGGCGATGCAGGACGACCTCAACCGCCGCATGGAGTCGCCCGAGTCCCGGGAGTCCGCGCCCGACCGCGCCTCCGAGTCGGCGCCGAAGGACGATCCGGCGCTGGCCGAGGAGCAGCGGCGGATGGCCGAGGAGAGCGAGCGTCTCGCCCGGGACGCGAAGGAGAGCGCCGAGCAGAGCGACCAGCCCGCGAGCCGGGAGTCGCTCGAGGAGGCCTCGCGCGAGCTGGAGTCCGAGGCGGCGCCCTCGCAGCGCGAGGCGGCCCGCCAGACCGAGGAGCAGCGCCGCCGGCAGGCGCGCCAGTCGGGACAGAAGGCGAGCGAGAGCCTGCAGCGCGCGGCGAAGAACCTGCGCGAGACGGCGATGCAGATGCAGCAGATGCAGAGCGAGCTCGATCTGGCCGCCGTGCGACGCGCCGCCCAGGACCTGCTCGCGCTCCAGCGCGCCTCCGACGCCGCGCTCGACCCGCTCACGCCGGCGCGCGAGCGCGGCGACCGCCAGACCGACCTCGCGGAGGGCACCTCGCGGGTGGCGGACTCGCTCCAGTCGCTGGCGCAGCAGACGCCGTTCATCAGCCCCAAGCTCTCGGACGCCCTGACCCGCGCGGTGGACCAGCTCGCCGCCTCGGGCCGCGACCTGGCCGCCGGCAACCGCGGCCGCGGCGAGGAGGCGGGGCGCGGCGCGGGGGCCGCGCTCAACGAGGCGGTGCTCGAGCTGCGCGCGACCGAGCAGGCGATGTGCCAGAACCCCGGCGCCGGCACCCCCGGCCAGACCCGACAGGGCCGCCAGCAGCAGCGCGGCGAGTCCATGGAGCGGCTCGGCCAGCAGCAGAGCGACCTCAACCGCCGCAGCCAGAGCCTCTCGCGCCGGCTCAGCGAGCAGATGCGGATGCAGTCCGGCGACCAGGCCGAGCTCGAGCGCCTGGCCGGCGAGCAGCAGCGGATCCGCGAGCAGCTCTCCGAGATCCGCCGCGGCGAGGAGGAGCGCCAGGAGCTGCTGGGCCGTCTCGACCAGACGGAGCGCGAGATGAAGGAGGTCGAGGAGCTGCTGCGCGAGGGCGCCAGCGACCCCTCGCTCGAGGAGAAGCAGACCCGCATCCTCTCGCGCATGCTCGATGCCACCCGCTCGCTGAACCGCCGCGACTTCGATCCCGAGCGCGAGGCGCGGCCCGGCGAGGACCTCGCGCGCGGGACGCCGTCCGAGCTGCCGCCCGAGCTGCTGCGCGAGAGCGACCGGCTGCGTCTCGACCTGCTCAAGGCCGAGGCCGACCGCTACCCGGCCCAGTACCGGTCCTTCATCGAGGCCTACCTCAAGTCGCTGAACGGGAGCCCGCGGTGAGGCCCGGAGTCCCCGCCGCCGTCGCGGTCGCGGCGGCCGCGCTGGGGCTCGTCTGCTCCGCCCCCGCCCCCGCGCAGACGCCGGTCCCCGGCCGCGCCGCCCCGCCGCGCACGGTGATCGCGCCCGACTTCGCCCCGGCGCCCCCGCGCGCCGCCTCGGCCCGCGAGGCGCGTCCGCTCGACGCCGCGCAGGCGCAGCGGCTGCTGCAGGCGCAGGCGATGCGCGAGACCGGCCGGCTCGACGCCGCCCGCGAGGCCCTGCTCGCCCTGCTCGCGGAGTCGCCCCACCATCCGCTGGTGCTGGGCGAGCTGGCGCGGGTCCACATCGCCCGCCAGCAGTGGCCGCTGGTCGAGAAGCTGGCGCTCGCCGAACGGGCGGCCACCCGCGACTCGGTGCTGCTCGGGCGCGAGCTGGCGCTCGCCTACGAGCGCATGGGGCAGCCCCGCAAGGCGGCCCAGGTGGCGGCCGAGGTGTGGCTGGCGGCCCCGGGCGAGTCCGAGTGGGCCGAGGCCACGATCGTGCGCCTCGACGACCTGGCGCCGCGCGCCGGCCGCGACCCGCTGCGGCGTGCGGCCGAGGCCCGCCCGGCCCGCACCGACCTCGCCGCCGCCGCCGCGCGTCTCGAGTGGAAGCGCGGCGACCCGAACACGGCGCTGCGCCTGCTCGCCGCCACCGACGCGACCGGCCCCAGCACGCCGGTGCGCTGGAGCTTCGCCCAGGAGCTGCTCTACGGCGGCGTGCCGGGCGACAGCGTCTCGGCGGTCGAGGTGCTGCTGAGCCTGGCGGCGGACGGCCGGCACGACCCCGCCTACCGGCTGCCCGCCGCCCGCCGCGTGTGGCAGGTGCTCGAGCGGCGCGGGGCCGCGCGCGAGGGCGTGCTGCGGATCGCGCGCGCGCTCGCCGACCTGCCGCCCCAGGCGTGGTCGGGCGACCTGGTGGTCGTCATCACGCGCGGGCTTCGCGAGGCCGGGCACACCGCCGAGGTGCGCGCGCTGCTCCAGCGGCTCGGCGACCGGCGCGCGGCGTTCCCGGAGCTGGCGCTCGAGGGGGCGCTCAACGAGCTGCGCGACGGCCCCCCCGCGCGCGCGCTGCCGCTGCTCGAGAAGGCGGCGATCGGCTCGCCCGAGGGGGTGTTCCGCTACGCCGAGGCGCTCTTCTACGCCGGCCTGCCCGACTCGGCGATGGCGCTCTACCAGCTGGTCGCGCACGACCCGCACAGCCCCCACACCGCGCCGGCGCTCGAGCGGCTGTTCCTGCTCGAGGACGCCGACCCGCGCGAGGCGCTGCCCGCCCTCGGGCAGATGGCGTACGAGTCCTGGCGCGGCGAGACGAAGCGTGCCGCGTCCCTCGCCGATTCGCTCTACCGCGGCCTCCCGCGCGGGGCGCTGTGGGCCTACACCGCGCTCGAGCTGGCCCGCCACCGCGACGCGGGCGGCGACCCGTCCGCGGCCCTGCTGCCGCTGCTCGCGGTGGCCGACTCGCTGCCCGACGACCGGCTGGCGTCGGTGGCGCGCCAGCGGGCGGGCGACCTCTACCGGCTGCGGCTCAAGGACGACGCGCGCGCCCTCGCCCAGTACGAGGAGTGCCTCGCGCGCTATCCCCGGGCGTGGAACGCCGCCGAGGTGCGGCGGGCGGTCGAGACCCTGCGCCGCGAGCGGCGGTTCTGATGGAGCGCGGCATCGGCCCGGGCGAGGCGGGCGGCGGTGGCGCGCGGGTGGGTCGGATCGGCCCGCTCGGGATCGCCGGCGCGCTGGCGGCGATGGTGTTCACCGCCCTCGCCGTGCTGATCGGCCTCGCCGTGGCGCTCGTCGTCTCGCGGTTCCGGCGCCCGCGTCCGGCCGGCGCGCGGCGGGCAGGGGCGTGGGCGGGCGGCGCGCACGTCGGCGCCGGCCCGGACCCGGACGCCACCGAGCGCGAGGCGACCACCGGCGCGGACG
>CAZKQE010000045.1:0-12205 GCA_964554725.1 uncultured bacterium | reverse complement strand
CGCGGAAGAAGTGGTTGAAGCCGACCTCGTAGAGGCTGGCGGCCGAGGCGTAGGTCGAGAGATGCCCGCCGAGGCCGGGGTAGCGCTGGTTGGCGCGCAGCACCATGACCGCCGCGTTCCAGCGCACCAGGCGCCGCACCCGCAGCTCCATCCGCTCGTCCCCCGGGAACTCGGGCTCCTGCTCGGGGGAGATCGTGTTGATGTAGCGCGACTGGACCAGCCCGGGCAGCCCGACGCGCAGCTGGCGGGCGCGCTTGAGGACCTTGCGGAGCAGGAAGTCGGCCCGTTCCGGGCCGTGCGCCTGGACCACGCCGTCGAGGGCGTCGATCCACTCCTGGGTCTCCTGCGGATCGGCGTCCGGGAGCTGGCGCTTGAAGCCGCCCAGCAGGACGAGCGTGTGGGGTTCCTGCGGGTTCTCGATCATCGTCATGGGTCTCGCCGCCTCGGTTCGGGGTCTGGAACCAAGGAATATACAGGAAAACCCGCGCCGTCGCGGCCTCAGCCGGGGGGCGGGGGCCGGTAGTGGTTCACCAGGCTGCGGTCCGCGGGGTCGGGGATGGCGCCGGAGCGGATGGCGTCGCGCACCTCGCGGACGCCCTCGGTGACGCCGCGGCTGGCGCGGAACCCCAGCCGCCGCTCGATCTTGTCGAACACCACGTGGTAGCTGCGGCGGTCGGCGTTCTCGGGCACCACCCGCACCTCGGTCCCGGGGATCTCGCGCAGGATCACCGGACCCAGGTCCTTCATCTGGTAGTTCTCGCGGTTGTCGCCCACGTTCAGGGTCTCGCCGCCGACCCGGTCGAGGTCGGCCTCGAGCGAGATCTGGAGCGCCCGGGCCACGTCGTCCACGTGGACGAACGGGCGCCACTGCTCGCCGCCGAAGATCGAGATGGCGCGCTCGCGCAGCGCGCGTGCCGTGAGCAGATTGACGACCAGATCGAAGCGCGTGCGCGGCGAGCAGCCGTAGACGGTGCCGAACCGCAGCACGGTCGGGCGCAGGCGGCCGCCGGCCAGGGCCGCCAGCGCGCGCTCCGCGTTCACCCGCGTCTCGGCGTAGAGCTCGGCAGGGGCCATCGGCGACTCCTCGCTCAGCCGGCCGGCGAGGCCCGCCCCGTACACCGAGCAGGTGGAGGCGAAGACGAAGCGGGAGATCCCCGCCCGGGCGCTCGCCTCCGCGAGGTGCTTCGTCGCCTCGTAGTTGGTCTCGATCGCCACCACCGGATCGGCCGCGCATGCCGCCTCGCCCACGATCGCCGCCAGGTGGATCACGGCGTCGCGGTCGCGCAGGGACGCCTCCACCCGCGCGTGGTCGCGCACGTCCCCCGCCACCAGCCGGTACCCGGCGCGCCCCTCGAGCGCGGCCAGCGGCGCGCCGCCGAAGGCGAGGCGGTCGAGCACGACCACGTCGTGGCCGGCGTCGAGCAGCCGTCGCACCAGGATGGAGCCGATGTAGCCGGCGCCGCCCGTGACCAGCACCCTCACGCGCGCTCCGCGACGATGAACAGGTGGTCGGCCCAGCGGCGGTCGGCCTCGGTGGTGCCGGCGCCCGCCAGGTCGAGGTCCACGACCGCCCGGCAGGCGGCGGCGAGTGTCTCGTCGTCGAGGTCGAGGGCCGGCTCGGCGTGGCGGCGGAAGCGCAGCAGCGAGTAGAAGGGGTTGGCGCCCGCGACCCGCGCGGTCCAGCCCAGCGCGGCCAGCGTGGCGACGACCTCGGCCGAGCCCACGACCTCGCAGAAGTAGCCGTTCTCGAACTGGGTGCCGCGCCGGTGCGGGTTGTCGTCCGGGCGGCGCAGGAGCTCGCTCTCGGAGTTGTTCGCCACCAGCGCCAGCCGTCCCCCGGGCCGCACCACGCGCGCCAGCTCGCCGAGTGCCGCGCGGCGCACCCCGGCCGGGAGGTGCTCGAGCAGGCCCACGCACACCCCGGCGTCCAGCGACGCGTCGGCGATCGGCAGCCGCGAGGCCTCGCCCTGGGCCAGGGCGGCCGGCGTGCCGCCGAGTCGGGCGCGGCAGCGGGCCAGCATCCCGGCGGCGTTGTCCACCGCCACCATCCGGGCCCCAAGCGAGGCGAGGAACGCGCTCATGCGACCGACCCCGCAGCCCAGGTCGAGCACCTGGCGTCCCGCGAGCGGCGCGAGGGTGCGGGCGACCAGGGTGCGCTCCCAGAGGTCGTAGGCCCGGTTGACCACCGCCGGTTCCCGGAGCGAGAGCACGGCGGCCAGCTCGTCGGCCGCCGCCAGCCGCTCCTCGCCCCAGTAGCGGGCGGCCGCCGCACGGTCGTAACCGGATGTCATGCCCGCTCGCTCCCCCGGGGAAGGGCCCGCGGGGCCGTCGGGCCCCGGAACGCGCCATGTCAGCCTCCGATGGTATCACCACCGGGACGACCCGCGCACGGCGGCCGCGCGCTTCCGGGGCGCCGTCCTCCCCTGCGAGGATCCGGAGGAAGCAACCTCAGCCCCTTCCTCCGGACACGCAAGTCCCGACCTCACCGCCCGTCGGGACCGCGCCCGCGTGCCGGCCCGGCGTCGGGCGTTTCCGCGGCCGCGATCGGCCCTGCTATCCTTCGCCCCTCATCCCTCGTCCCCGTGAGGAGCCCCCATGTCCGTGCTCAGCCTTCCCTCGACCACCCTGTATCCGGCCCGCGCCGGCCGCCGTTCCCTGACCGCCCAGGACCTGTGGGCCGTGCCCCGGGTGGGGGCGCCGGTCCCCGCGCCGGACGGCGCCTGGCTCGCGGTCACCGTCACCCGCTACGACGTCGAGAAGAACGCCGGCAGGGGACGCATCTGGCGGGTCCCGTCGCGCGGCGGCGAGCCCCGCCCGCTGACGTCGTCCGAGCTCTCGAGCGGCGAGCCCGCGTTCTCGCCCGACGGCCGGCGGCTCGTGTTCACGCGCAAGGTGGACGGCGGCAAGGCGCAGCTCCACGTGATGCCGCTCGACGGCGGCGAGGCGCAGAAGCTCACCGACCTGCCGCTCGGCGTGTTCGACCCGACCTGGCTGCCGGACGGCTCGGGGATCGTGTTCGGGACCTGGCTCCTCCGGGGCCACCTGACGCCCGAGGCGACCAGGGCGGAGCTCGAGCGGCGCGAGAAGGACCCGGTCAAGGCGCACGTCACCGAGGAGCGCGTCTACCGCTACTGGGACACCTGGCTCACCACCGGCGAGGTGCCGCACCTGTTCCTCCACGACCTGAGCACCGGGACGCAGCGCGACCTCATGCCCGAGTCCACGGTGTGGTTCGACTGGATGGACGCCTCCGGGCAGTACGACCTGTCCCCGGACGGGAAGGAGATCGCCTATTCCGGGACGATCGTCGACCCCGCGCGATCGCTGCTGCGCTCGGCGATCTTCACCGTTCCGGTGGCCGGGGGTGCGCCGACCGCGCTGACGATGGACCATCCCGCCGACGACCTGCGGCCGCGCTACACGCCCGACGGCGCCGCGATCGTCTACGGCATGCAGCACGACCCGTTCTTCTACGCCGACCGCGTGCGCCTCATGCGCTACGACCGGGCGAAGCGGAGCCACGCGGCGCTGCTGGACGACTGGGACCTGTCGCCCACCCACTGGGAGTTCGCCGCCGACGGCACGCTGTTCCTCGAGGCCGAACAGGACGGACGTGTCGCCGCCTTCGCGCTGGCCGCCGGCGACCGCGAGCCGCGGCGCGTCGTCGCCGGGGGCTCGGTGTCGGGGCTCGCGCCCGCCGCCGGGGGCCGCCTCTACTTCACCCTCCAGAGCCTGGTCGAGCCGCCCGAGGTGCACGCCGCCCCGGCCGCCGGCGGGGCCGCCGAGCGTCTCACGCGCTTCACCGAGCCGGCGCTCGACGGGGTCTCGCTCGGCGAGGTGCGCGAGATGCGGTTCGAGGGCGCCTTCGGCGAGCCGGTGCAGATGTTCGTGGTGCTGCCGCCCGGCTACCAGCCGGGGAGGAAGTACCCGCTCGTCCAGGTCGTCCACGGCGGCCCGCACGGGATCAGCCCGGACGCGTTCCACTTCCGCTGGAACGGTCAGGCCTTCGCCGCGCCCGGGTACGTCGCGGCGCTGGTCAACTTCCAGGGCTCCACCTCGTGGGGGCAGGACTACGCGCAGCGCATCCAGGGCGCCTGGGGCGAGCGGCCCTACGAGGACGTGATGAAGGCGACCGACGTGCTGATCGCCTCCGGGCTGGTGGACGAGACGAGGATGGCGGCCGCCGGCGGCTCGTACGGCGGCTACCTCGTGGCGTGGATCGCCGGCCATACCGACCGCTTCCGGTGCATCGTGAACCACGCCGGCGTCTACGACCTGATGAGCCAATATGCGAGCGACGTGACGCAGGGGCGCGCCCAGTCCATGGGCGGCGAGCCGTGGGAGGGGATCGAGGTCATCGACCGCTGGAACCCGGCGCGGGCCGCCGCCGGCTTCGCGACCCCCATGCTGGTCATCCACGGCGAGAAGGACTACCGGGTCCCGGTCTCGCAGGGGCTCGAGTGCTACGGCGTGCTCAAGGCGAAGGGCGTCCCGGCCCGGCTCGTCTACTTCCCGGACGAGAACCACTGGGTGCTGAAGCCGGCGAACTCGATCCTCTGGTACCGCGAGGTGCTTGGCTGGATCGAGCGCTGGTTCAAGCCCTAGACGGTGGGGCGGAGATTGTTGCTGGCCGTCGCAACTCCCACGGCCCCAAGCGCTTGACCGTAGGCCCCCTGCTCATCGAGCCAACTCGTTGCGGGCTGCGGGGGTGACCCGGGAGCATCAACAATCTTCGCCCCACAACCTGGCAGTAAAGCGTGCTTGACAGTTTGACAAGCGTGCTTTACGTTCTCCCGTGACACGAGAGACCGCTCCGGGAGGCACGACCATGGTGATCAGCTGCGATTCCCCGCTCACGAAGGAACAGCGGACGCGATGGGTCCGGCGTTTCCTGGCGCTGGCCGTCGTCATCGCCGTGCTGATCCTCGGCGCCGCGTGGCTGGGCCGGCAGTTCCCGCCGCGGTCGCCGGCGCGCATCGCCATCGCGCTGGCGCAGGGCGCCCTGTTCGCGGCGCTCATCGTGCAGACGCTGCGCCCGCTCCGGCACTTCGACGAGCTGCAGCGGCGCATCCACCTCGAGGCGCTGGCGCTGGCCTTCGCCGGCACCGGCATCCTCGGGACCACCTATGGGTTCCTCATCACCGCCGGGCTCCCCGAGATCGAGTGGAGCGCCTGGATCTGGCCGGTGATGGTCGGGCTCTGGAGCGTCGGCCTGGCGATCGCCGGCCGGCGGTATCGGTGAGGGGGAGAGGACGATGAGGGACTTCCGCTGGCAGCGCCCCGCCGCCCGATGGCTGATGCTCACGAGCCTGATCGCCGCCGCGCTCCCGGCGGCGGCCGACTCGTCACCCGGCCGTGCCCCCGAGGGTGCCTGGCAGGGGTCCATCATGGGGCTCCGGCTGGTCGTCCACGTCGGGCGCGGGGCGGACGGGGCGCTCACCGGGACGCTCGACAGCCCCGACCAGGGGGCGATGGGGATCGCGATCGACACCCTCGCCTTCGTCCGTGACTCGCTGCGGTTCGAGATGCGGCGCATGCGCGCGAGCTACGCCGGCGCGCTGAGCGCCTCGGGCGACAGCATCGCCGGCGAGTGGTCGCAGGGCGGACTCGTGCTGCCGCTCGCGTTCCGGCGGCTCGAACGCGCGCCCGAGTACCGGCGGCCGCAGGACCCGGTGCCCCCCTATCCCTACGACACCCTCGAGGTCTCCTATCCCAACGCGAAGGCCGGCGTGTCGCTCGCCGGGACGCTCACCCTGCCGCGCGGCGCCGGCCCGCACCCGTGCGCCCTGCTGATCACCGGGTCGGGACCCGAGAACCGCGACCAGGAGCTGTTCGGCCACCGGCCGTTCCGGGTGCTCGCGGACCATCTCACCCGCAAGGGCATCGCCGTGCTGCGGGTGGACGACCGCGGTGTGGGCGGCTCGACCGGCGACCCCGCCACCGCGACCAGCGAGGACTTCGCGGGCGACGTGCTGTCGGGGATCGAGTTCCTCAAGACCCGCCGCGAGATCGACCGCCGCCGGATCGGGCTCATCGGCCACAGCGAAGGGGGGCTGATCGGGCCGATGGTGGCGAGCCGCTCGAAGGACGTGGCGTTCCTGGTGCTGATGGCCGGGCCGGGGATCCCCGGGGACTCGGTGATGATCCTCCAGAGCGCCGCCGCGCGCCGCATGCTGGGGGTCGACGAGGAGACGCTCGCGCGCGAAGCGGCGGTCTCGCGGCGTCTCTACGACACGCTGAAGCGGGGCGACTCGACCGGCACGCGGCGCGTGATGCGCGAGCTGATCGAGGTCCAGGCCTCGGTGCTGCCCCCGGGGCAGCGGGGGGCGCTCGGGGACATCGACACCCTGACCGCCCGCATGAGCCGGCAGCTGCTCGGCCCGTGGATGCGGTTCTTCCTCGCCCACGACCCGCGGCCGGCCCTGCGGCGGGTGACGTGCCCGGTGCTCGCGCTCAACGGCAGCCGGGACTTCCAGGTGACGCCGAAGGAGAACCTCGCCGGACTCCGGGCGGCGTTCGCCGCCGGCGGCAACCGCGACGCCACCGTGAAGGAGCTGCCGGGCCTCAACCACATGTTCCAGACCGCGACGACCGGCGCGCTCCAGGAGTACGCCCGGATCGAGGAGACGCTCGCCCCGGCGGCGCTGGAGGAGATCTCGGGCTGGATCGTGGCGCGCACCTCGACGACGCGATGAAGAACGGGCTGCGCGTGCTGCGGGCCGAGCGGGACTGGTCGCAGGGCGATCTGGCCGGGAAGCTCGGCGTCTCGCGCCAGACGGTGAACGCGCTCGAGACGGGCAAGTACGACCCGAGCCTGCCGCTGGCGTTCAAGATCGCGCGGCTGTTCGAACGCCGGATCGAGGACGTGTTCGAGTACGACGGGGGCGCCTGAGCGCGGCGGGGGTCCCGCGATCCGGACGGGCCGCCTTCAGCGCCGCACGCCGACCCACAGCCCGTCGCCCAGCGGGACGATGACGCTCTGGAGCGCCGAGACGGCCGCCATGTGGTCGTTGAACGCGCGCATGGCGCCCACCTCGCGGTCGCTGGGCGCCGGGTCGAGCAGCTGCCCGAACGCGAACGCATTGTCCACCAGGATGAGGCCGCCGGGGCGGACGATCCGCAGGCACTCGGAGAGGTAGCGCGGATACGACGCCTTGTCGGCGTCGAGGAACGCGGCGTCGGCCGAGTCGGCGGCGAAACCGGTCAGCACGTCCATCCCGGCGCCGCGATGGACCTCGACCCGTCCCGCGACGTCGGACTTCGCCACCCAGCGCTCGGCGAAGTCGGCGTGCTTCGCCTCGAGCTCGATCGTGCGCACCCGGCCCTCCGGCGGCAGCGCCCGGGCCATGGCGATCGCCGAGTAGCCGGCGAGTGTGCCCACCTCGACCACCTCGCGCGCCCGCGCCGCCCGCAGCAGGATCTGCATGAAGCTCGCCTGCTCGGGGGCGATCCAGATCGCCGGGATCCCCGCGGCGACCGCCGCCCGCTTGAGTTCGGCGAGGAACGCGTCCTCGCGCGCGGTGCGCTCGGCGATGTAGCGGAAGTGTTCGGCGGTGACCAGCGACGAGGTCTCGGACACGGGGCCTCCCGGGCGGCGGGACGGGTTCAGCGCGCGCGATCGCGGGGGCGGAGCACCGCCGCGCCCACGTGGGCGGCGACGAACGCGATCACGAGCATGCTGGCGACGTTGTGGACGGCCGACAGCAGGTGAGGATAGCGCACCGCGCCGGCGATCGGGGCGGCGATCCGGTCCTGCCACCAGGCGCCGGCGAGCCAGAGACCGGAGAGGTTGGTGAGGGCGACCGACGCCGCGGCGACGACGCCGAGCCCGTGGTGGAGCTGCGCCCGCAGCGGGCGCACCCGCCGCCAGTGCCCCCACTGGTAGACGGCGTAGAGCGCGGTCAGGACCACGCCGGCGACCACGTGGAGCGCCTCGCCGGGGGTCCGCCCCCAGACCAGCCGGGCGACGAAGATGACGAGCCCGCCGACGGCCTCGAAGGCGAGCAGCGCCCAGAGCGCGAGGAGCAGCGGCGCGCGCAGGCGGTGCGCGCGGGCCGCCTCCGGGGACCGGGCGACCGGGGGCGCCACCTAGACGAGGTAGCGCAGCACGAACAGGGCCTCGCCCGAGCCGACGCTGAGGAGCCACATGACGATGAAGGACCCGGTCAGCCCCGGCCGCTCGCGGAAGAACCACCGGCCGGCCCGCTGGTCCTGCCAGGCGAACACCGCGAGGACGACGAAGACCAGGAACGCGAGCAGCGAGAGGGTGCCGTGGGCGGCGAAGAGGACCTTCATCGTCGGCGAGATCGCGTCCGCCCCGGTCGCCGCCCGCGAGGCGCGGTGCGCCATGTAGACCACGTTGACCAGCGCCTCGAACAGCGCGAGGCCCAGGAACAGGGGCAGCGGGAACGGCCGGCGGGTCCAGTTGAGGCGGACCATGTAGAGCACGCCCGCGGTCACGAACAGCTCGCTCACCGCCGAGAAGATGCTGAAGGGGGGGATGGACACTCAGCCGGCCCGGCCGGGGGCGCGATCCAGCACCTCGCGCAGCTTCCCGGCGAGGTCGCGGATGCGGTAGGGCTTGGCGAGGAACCCGACCGCCCCGGCCGCCACCCACGAGGACTGGTTCTGGACCGTGGCGTATCCGCTGGCGATCAGCACCGGCAGCTGCGGGCGGAAGCCGCGGATCGCCCGCAGCACCTTCTCGCCGGAGAGCCCGGGCATCGTCAGGTCGAGCACCACCATGTCCACGCGCGGCTCGCCCCGCCGCAGGATCTCGAGCGCCTGCTCGCCGCTCTCCACCGCGACCACGTCGAACCCGCGCTGGCGCAGGCCGGACTTGGCGAGCGCCCGCAGGCCTGGCTCGTCGTCGACCACCAGGATGGTCTCGTGACCGCGCGCGGCGTCCGGCTCGGGGGCGATGACGGGGACGCTCGCGCGCCGCTCGGCCGGGAACACCGCCTCGAAGGTGGCGTGATCGCTCGCTTCGCGGCGGGTGAGGAAGCCGCCGTGCGCGCGGACGATGTCCTCGGCGATCGTGAGCGCGAGTCCCGCGGTGGCCTCGCCCGCCGGCGCCGGCTCGGCGCCCACCAGGGGTCGCGGCCCGGTGGGGTCCCCGAAGCCGGCCCCCACCTCGAGCGCCACCACCCGGCGCGGCTGCCCCTCGGCCTGCTGCTCCTCGGCCGGCATGGACTGGTCGAAGGTGCGGGTCGCGATGCGCAGCGTGCCGCCCGCATGGAGCCGGTCCCGGAGTTCCTGGACCAGGTTGACGATCAGCTGCTGGAGCAGCAGCTCGTCGCCGAGCAGCGGTGACAGCGCGGGGTCGAGCTGGGTGACGATCGAGACCGAGGGGTCGATCGCGCTGCGGACCAGCTGGTAGGCGTCGTCCACCACCCGGTTCAGGCTCACCTGCGTGCGCTCGAAGCGCGCGCTGCGGCTGAACGCCAGCAGCGCGGCGGTGAGGTTCGAGGCGCGGTCGGCCGCCTGCGCGATCTGTTCGAGCCCCGGCCGCCGCGGGTCGTCGGCGGGCACCTGCTCGAGCAGCAGCGACGAGAAGCCGAGGATGGTGCCGAGCAGGTTGTTGAAGTCGTGGGCCACGCCGCCGGCCAGCCGTCCCATGCTCTCCATCTTCTGCGAGTGGGTGAGCTGCCGCTGCATCTGCCACGACGGCGTCACGTCCTCGACGGTGAGGATGCGCCCCACGACCTGCCCCAGCTCGTCGCGCAGCGGCGCCGCGTAGCGGTGGAGCACGCGCGCGGGATCGGTCAGCTCGACGACGTCGTCCTGCACCTGGTCGGACAGCATCAGCGTGTCGAACCCGGGCTCCCCGTCGGGGCCGTACACGAGCCGCCGCAGGCCCTCGGGCGCGAGGCCGAGCGACGCCCCCGGCTGGAGCGGCGCGTCGAGGCGCAGCATCTCGGCCAGCCGCCGATTGCTCACGGCGACCTCCGCTCCGCCGTCGCCGGGACGCACGACGAGCACGCCCGAGGCGACCGCCTCGAGCGTGTGTCGCAGGTTCGCCTGGGTCGCGCGCAGGGTCTGTTCGACCGCGCGCTGGGCGCCGAGGTCCTCGATGAAGCCCTCGCAGCGCTCCACCCATCCGCGCTCGTCCGCCACCGGCACCACCCGGTTCACGAGGTGGGGGAGGTCGTGATGGTCGCGATGGAGCCCGGTGAAACGGATCTCGAACGGCCGCGCGGTGGCGATCCCGACCCGCAGCTCGGCGCGCACGCGCTCCCGCTCGGCGGGATGGACCAGCTCCTCCCACAGCTCGGGCCGCTGGCGGAAATCGGCGGGCTGGTAGCCGAACACCCGCTCGACGGCGGCGCTCACCTCGATGAGGCGCTCCTCCGGCAGGGCCATCGCCCAGCACACCGCGGGCAGGGCGTCGAAGATCGCGCGGTGGAGCGCGTCGGCCGAACGGAGGGTCGCGCGCGTGCGGAGCAGGACGCTGGTGTCCCTCAGGTGGATCAGCGTCCGTCCGCCCGGCAGCGCGAGCGCCTCGATCCGGCACTGGATCGGCTGCCCCTCGCTGTCGGTGACCGCGACCTCGTCCACCAGCGGCATCGGGTCGGTCTTGAGCCGCTGCGGGATGCTGGCCGCCGTCAGGAGCCGCGCGAGCAGGTCCGCTTCCAGCGCGGCGGTGCCGCGCAGCCGGTCGGAGGTGGTGACGAGGAAGCGCGCCGCCGCCGCGTTGGCGGCGAGGATCTGGAGCGCGGCGTCGAGGATCACCATCGGATCCTCGGACGCGTCGAACAGCGCGGCGAAGCTCTCGTCGTCGGTCGGCGTGCGGGGTGAACTGGCGCCGCGCGCGGGGGCCCGGTACCGCCTCTCGGCGTTCACGAGGCCGGCACCGGCGGCGTGGTTCGACGCGGGATCGCTCGAGCCATGAGAGTCCTTCCAGTCGGGGTGGGGTCGCGGCACCCGATCGGCTCCGTCCCCATGCTTCCACCGGTGGCGGGCCCGGTCAAGCGGGGGTTCTGCCGGCAGCGTCCCGGGGGGGTCGGGGGGCCGTGCCGCCGGGCCGGGCGGCTTCCCGGCGGCGGCCCGCGCGGCCTATGATGCCGGGCCGACGCCGCCCCTCTCCGGGGGGCCGAACCCGAGGAGCGAACCGACATGAACTCCCGACCCGATCCGGCCGATACCCTCCAGAGCCCGCGCCGGGATCCGCGGCTCCCCCCCGGACAGGTCCGGACGGAGAAGTGGCCGGTGCTGCACCATGGCTCGGTGCCTCGGGTGGATCTCGCGACCTGGGACCTCCGGGTCACGGGGCTGGTCGAGACACCGCGGCGATGGACGCGGGCCGAGTTCCTCGCGCTTCCCCGGGTCACGGTGCGGTCGGACATCCACTGCGTGACCCGGTGGAGCCGGTTCGACAACGAGTGGCACGGGGTGTCGGCGGCCGAGGTGCTGCGGCAGGCGGGGGTGAAGCCGGAGGCCCGCCATGCCGTCGTCCTGGCCGAGAACGGGTTCACGACCAACCTTCCGATCGCGGAGTTGACCCAGGATGATGTCCTGTTCGCCTGGCAGCACGATGGGGTGGACCTCACCCCCGAGCACGGCTGGCCGCTCCGCCTGGTCGTCCCGCGCCGCTATTTCTGGAAGAGCGCCAAGTGGGTCCGCGGCCTCGAGCTGGTCGCGCGCGACCGCCCCGGATTCTGGGAGCAGAACGGCTACCACAACGAGGCCGATCCCTGGGGCGAGGAGCGCTTCTCGGACTGGTGACGGGCCCGCCCGGGAGGAGCGGTCGTGAGCGATCGCGATCGTCTGGCGGTCGGGCCCGCGCTCGCGCAGCTCCGCGAGGTGATCTCCATCCTGCGCGAGCTGGGCAATGCCGGCCCCCGCGACCAGAGCTTCAAGCAGTGGCGCCAGGTGGCGGTGACGCTGTTGCAGCGCATCTGGCCCGGTGAGCCGGCGCGCGCCGCCCAGTTCCGGCGCATCGCCTTCAGCGCCCCGTCCCTGCGGGCCGACGCGGCCGCAACCCGCGAGTGCTTCGAGCGTGGTTGCGCCGAGGCCACCGCCTACCTCGAAGGGCTCGCCCTCGAGCTGGAGAACGTGGCGAAGCCGGCGGGTCCGACCCTGGTGCGTCCGGTCGAGGTCCCGCTGCGCCAGGCCGGCACCGGTCCGCGCGCCCCCGAACGTTCGCTGGAACCGAGCCTGCCTCCGGTGGGGGCGCCGGTCGCCCCGCCGCCGGCGGCGCGGCCAC
>CAZKQE010000044.1:0-12310 GCA_964554725.1 uncultured bacterium | reverse complement strand
GCCGCCCGATCCGCGAGCGCCGGGGCGGCGCGCGGGCCCGCGCCGCGCTCGCCGGGCTCACGCCGGTGCTGCGGTTCGACGACGCCGGGGTCGAGGTGCTGCGGCTCGCCGCCGCCGGGGCCCGTCGCACGGCCCGCGAACGCGCGCTCGCGGCGCTGCGCGACGACTCCGACTGCCGGTTCGCCGGGCGGCTGCTGCGCGACCGGCGCACCGGCGCGCCGGTGGTCTACACCGAGAACCTGTTCGTGAAGTTCGCGGACGACGCCGCGCCCGCGACCGCGCGCCGTCGGCTCGAGGCGCAGGGCCTGGCGGTGAGGCGCGAGCTGCCCTACGCGCGCAACGCGTGGTTCGTCGCCGCGCCCGAGGGGACCGGCCGCCACGTGTTCACGATCGCCGCCCGGCTGCTGGCCGAGCCCGAGGTCGAGCTGTGCCACCCCGAGCTGGCGCGACGTCTCGAGCGCCGGCGTGCGTTCCCGCAGCAATGGCACCTCGCGCGCACCGTGATCGGCGGCCAGACCATCGACGAGCACGCGCACGTCGAGGCCGCCTGGGCGCTGAGCCGCGGCGAGGGGACGGTGATCGCCATCATCGACGACGGCGTGGACGTGGACCACGAGGAGTTCGCGGGCGGCGGCAAGGTGGTCGCTCCCCGCGACACCACGCTCGGCAGCGGCGACGCGCGGCCCGGCAGCCGCGACGACCACGGCACCGCCTGCGCCGGGGTGGCGTGCGCGAACGGGCTCCTCGGCGCCGCCGGGGTGGCGCCGCGGGCGCGGCTCATGCCGATCCGCTGCATCTCGGCGCTCGGCGCGCAGCCCGAGGGGGACGCGTTCCACTGGGCCGCGGCGCACGGCGCCGACGTCATCTCGTGCAGCTGGGGCCCCCCCGACCGCCAGGGGCCGGCCCCGCTGCCCGACTCGACGCGGCTCGCGCTCGAGTGGGCGGTCGCGCACGGCCGGAACGGGAAGGGTTGTGTCATCACCTTCGCCGCCGGCAACGGCGACGAGAGCGTGGACGAGGACGGCTACGCCGCGTACCCGAAGGTGATCGCCGTCGCCGCCTGCAACGACCGCGGCGTGAAGAGCGACTACAGCGACTTCGGCCGCGCGATCCACTGCGCGTTCCCGAGCAGCGATTCCTCGCGGCCGCGCACCCCCGGCATCTGGACCACGGACCGGAGCGGCCCCGCCGGCTACAACCCGGGCCGCGCCTCGCTCGGCGACGCCGCCGGCAACTACACGAGCCGCTTCGGCGGCACCTCGAGCGCCTGCCCGGGCGTCGCGGGAGTGGCGGCCCTGGTGCTGGCGCGCAACCCGTCGCTGCGCTGGGACCAGGTGCGCGACGTGCTGCGCCGTGCCTGCGACCGGATCGACGAGGCGGGCGGCCGCTACGACGCGAGCGGCCACAGCCGCAAGTACGGCTACGGGCGCGTGAACGCGCGGCGCGCGGTCGAACTGGCGCTGCCCGAGCCCGCCGGCGAGCTGACCGCGCACTCGGTGCAGCCGCGGGCGCCGATCCGCGACCTCGAGACCACGCGCGTGCCGCTCGAGATCGGCGCGAAGGGCAGGGCGCGCTCGATCCGGGTCGGGGTGGACATCGAGCACACGTGGATCGGCGACCTGGTCGTGCGGGTGCTGCCGCCGCGCGGTGCGGCGATCACGCTGCACGATCGGGAGGGCGGCGGGAGCGAGAACCTGCGCCGGACCTACGACGAGGCCTCGACGCCGGCGCTGCGCGCTCTGCGGGGGCGGAGCGCGCGCGGGACGTGGGTGCTCGAGGTGGCCGACCGGGCGAAGGAGGACGAGGGCAGGGTGCGGCGGTTCGCGGTGGAGGTGGGGCGATGAGGCCCATGAACCCCCGAGGGAGCGCGCCCCGGACCCTGCGAGGGGACCCCGGCCCTGCGCGGAAGCGGCGGCCGGTCGGGGTACGAGCGGTGGCGATCGCCGCCCTGGCTGCGGGCATGCTGGCCGCGATCGCGTGCCCCGTGGGCGCCCAGGATGCCGGGGGCCGGCGCACCGGGTCCGAAGGCGGGATGCAACTGCCCGAGACGCCGCTGATCGATCCCAATCTTCCCGGCGTCGACCGCTCCTACCTCGTGCTCGGCGGGAACGGCGTGAGCTTCGAGGCGCAGATCGCACCGCCGATCCTCCTCTACGAGTCGCTGGCGAAGCAGGGCGGCTATCGTCCCGGCCACTCCGCCTGGGCGCTCTACTTCACCCCGATGTTGCGGCTCCGCATGCTCGAGGACCGCAGCAGCCCCATCAAGACGCTCTCCTGGATGCCCCATCTCGACGTCCTCAAGGTGTTCGTTCGTCCCTACGCCGCGGGCGAGACCTCGGATCGGTCGAAGCTGGTCGTGGTGCACGCCACCTGGGGGCATCACTCGAACGGGCAGGACGAGTCGCTGTTCCATCGCGGGATCCTCGACGGGAGCCCCCAGGACGTCCCGCCGACCCGGGTCGACTCCGTGCGAATCAACTATCCGAACGGCAGCTTCTCGACCAACTTCCTGCGCGTCCGGGCCGGTCTCAAGTGGCACTGGCTGCCGAAGGAAGGGTTCGGTCGGGAACCTCGCCTGCCCTTCCGCACGCTCCAGGCGCGAGCCGGCGTCGAGTGGCACAAGCCCGGGTTGCCGGTCGGTGCATCGCTCCCTGCCGTCGTGCGCGGCCTCTATGGGCTGTGGCGATGGAGCGGAGACCTCGAGTTCGAGCAGCGCGTCGGCACGCGGCGCCCCGGCGAGTACTGGATCGAGGGATTCGCTCACGGTTCGTTCCGGATCGGCGCCAGCGGCATGTTCATCGACAAGATCGCCGGGGCCGGCGGTGGGGAGGTCACCCGCATCCCGGCGGCGCCGCTCAATGCGCTCTATCGCGCCGGGCGGGGTTCGTCCCGATGGGCATGGACCCTGGAAGGAGCCTACCTGCCCGACGCGTTGCGAGGGTGGGGGCTCATGCTGAGGTGCTACAGCGGCCAGGACTTCCAGAACCTGGAGTTCGTGCGGGACATCCGCTGGGTGCAGTTCGGCATCGTCTTCGACCCGGCGAAGAGCGAGCTCTTCGGATCGAACGCGCCGACCTTCGCTCGCTCGTGACGGCGCCCGGGTCTCGCTCCCGGCCGGGGACGGCGAGCGGGTCCGACCCGGGCGAGCTACCCCCGCGCCAGGTCGCCCTGCGCCGCCATGTAGAGCGCCTCGACCGCCTTCTGGTAGGCGCCCACCAGCGAGCCGCGGATGCCGATCGGGTCGGCGACCAGCGTCGCGAGGGCGATGGCGGCGACGAACGAGCCCAGGAGTCCGTACTCGATGAGATCCTCGCCGCGTTCGTCGCGCAGGAAGGCTCGGAGGGTGCTGACCATGCGATGCGTGCTCCTTCCCGGGGGCGGGACGGGGCGGGAGCCCCGATCTCGGGGCGCCCGTCGGGCGGTACGACGCCCGGGGCCCGCCGCTCGGCGGGTGCCCGGCACCCACGAGTACTGCAATCGGCGGGCCCAGTCCGCCGGGCCCCACCGGGGCGCTGGTAATCGTCTCGAGCGCAATGATTTGCCGATCGGGCGGGGGGGCGCCCGGGGGCCGGCGGGGGTGGCTTGGCTGCGCGATTTCGCGCACCGGAGTCCGGCGTTGGGCCGGGACCGTCGGCGATGGCCGGTCGCGCCGGACGGAGTCCCCGGCCGTCACGGACAAGTGGTTGCGATCATTTGATCTGCAGCCGAGGCCCAGACTCGAGCACCACAAACGGCTTGGCCCGGAGCCGGTGGGACGGTAGGTTGGCGGGACGGCCGCTGTTCGCCGCGCTCCCCCCGCGCCCGCATCGCGGGCCCCGGGGACCGGTCCGGTCGCAACCGTCGCTCCCGCGCGGCTCCCCACGGGGAGCCCGCCGGGGCGGCCCGTACGGCCCCGCCGTCACCGACCGCGTCCGCGCCCGGTCCTGCGCTCCCCGTCGCGCTCCGGCCCGTCGCGGCGCCGACCCCGCGTTCCGGCCCCGCGCCGGGCGCCCGAGGAGGAACGCCCCATGGTTCAGGAGCATTGGGTACGCTGGGCGACCGCCGCCGGCATCGCCGTCGGGGTGTGGCTGGCAGGATGGCTCGTGCAGCGGTTCGCGCTCGGCCCCATCCTGAGGCTCGCGCACCGATCCTCCACCGACCTCGACGACCTGGTCGTGACCTCGGTGCGGCCCCATGTGCCGATCTGGTTCCTGCTGCTCGGGGTGGTGCTCGGCGCGCGCTTCGCGGCGCCCGGCGACGGCGTGCAGGCGTGGGTGGACAGGCTCGCCTTCGCCGCACTCCTCGCCTCGCTCACGTTCGCGGTCGCCTCGCTCCTCACCCGGCTGGTCGAGCGTCGCTCCCGGCGCTGGCCCGGGGCGGTCCCCGCCACCACGCTGACCCAGAACGCGGTCCGCATCGCGGTCATCGTGCTCGGCGGGCTGATCGTGCTCGGCAACCTCGGGATCGCCATCGCGCCGCTGCTCACCGCGCTCGGCGTGGGATCGCTGGCGGTGGCGCTGGCGCTCCAGCCCACGCTCTCGAACCTGTTCGCCGGGTTCTACATCACGATGGCCCGGCAGATCCGGATCGGCGATTACGTCGAGCTGGAGTCCGGCCAGCAGGGCTACGTCGAGGACATCGGCTGGCGTTCGACCCAGATCCGCGAGCTGCCCAACAACCTGTTCATCGTGCCCAACGCGCGCATCGCCGAGATCATCGTCAAGAACTTCTCGCTGCCGGTGGACGAGCAGGCGGCGCTGGTCCAGGTCGGCGTCTCGTACGGGTCCGACCTGGCGAAGGTCGAACAGGTGACGATCGAGACCGCGCGCGACGTGCAGCGCACCGTGCCCGGCGCCGCGACCGAGTTCGACCCCTTCATCCGCTACCACACGTTCGGCGACTCCTCGATCGACTTCACCGTCATCCTGCGGGTGCGTGAGTACGTGGACCGCCATCTCGTGACGCACGAGTTCGTGAAGCGACTCCACCGCGCCTACGCGAGCGCGGGGATCGAGATCCCGTTCCCGCAGCGGGTCGTGCACCTGCCGGCGGGGCGCGCGTTCCACGACGGCGAGACGCGGCGCCCGCACGAGGCGAACGAGGTCGCCGCCCGGGCCCGCTGAGCCCGGGGCACGCCGGATCCGGCTCGCCGCGGGCCGGCCCGGGCGTCGTCGCCGCCGGTTGTCGGGCGGCGCGGTCCCGTGCCAGAGTCCCGCGTCATGGCCCGCCCGAGCCGTCGCGCGCCCGCTCCCCGCGACGCGTCCCCCGCCCCGGCGGCGGCGTGGGTCGTCGTGCCCGCGACCGCGCTCTGGATCCTCGCCTTCGGGACCGTGGCGATCGCGCGCGTGGGATTCCCCTACGAGCTCGAGTGGATCGAGGGCGCGATGCTGTCCGCCGTGCGCCGGGTCGCCGCCGGCCAGCCGCTCTACGCCGCGCCCGGCCTCGACTACGTGGCGCTCAACTACACGCCGCTCTACGTCTGGGTGTCCGCGGCGGTCGGCGCCGCCGTCGGCGTGGACTTCCCGGCGCTGCGGCTGGTCTCGCTCGTGAGCGCGCTCGGCGTGCTGGTCCTGCTCGCCGCGCTGGTGCGGCGGGCGACCGGGAGCGCGGCGGCGGGGCTGGTGGCGGCGGGTCTCTTCTGCGCCACCTACCGGCTCTCGGGCGCCTGGCTCGACATCGCCCGCGCCGACTCGCTCTACCTGCTGCTGCTGCTGGCCGGCGCGTTCCTGGTCGGCGGCCGGCCGGGCGCGGGGCGGGCGCTGGCGGCCGGCGCGCTGTGGGGGCTCGCGTTCCTCGCCAAGCAGTCGGCGCCGGTGGTGATCGCCCCGCTGCTCGCCTGGCGGCTCGCGCGCCGGCCGCGTGCCGGTCTCGCGACGGGGCTCGCGTTCGCCGCGGTGGCGGGGCTGGCATGGCTGGGGCTCGACGCCGCGAGCGGCGGGTGGTTCCGGTTCTACGCGTTCACCGTCGCCGCCTCCCACGCGCCCGAGGCGGGGCTCGCGCTCTCGTTCCCGGGGCGCTACCTGGTCCGCCTGATCCCCGCGCTGATCGCCTTCGCCGCCGTCGCCTGGCTCGCGCGCTCGCGGCGGCCGCCGGAACTGGGCTTCCACCTCGCCTGGTTCGCCGGCCTCCTGCTCTCGAGCTGGCACCTCGGCAGCTACCGCGGCGGCTACGACAACGTGACGATCCCGGTCTGCCTCGGCGCCGCCACCCTGGGCGGGCTGGCGTGGGGCTGGAGCGCGGGCGCCACGGGTCCGGCGCGAGGCGCGCTGCCCGCGGTGGCGGCGCTGCTCGTGCTGCAGAGCGCGCTCCTCTCCTGGGATCCCCGGCGGCAGGTCCCGAGCGATGCGGACCGCCGCGCCGGCGACCGGCTGGTGGAGGCGCTGACCCGGGTCGGGCGGCCCGTGCTCGTGGCGTCGCACCCGGAGCTGCTGCGGCGGGCGGGCGGACCCGGGCGGGCGCACCTGATGCCGCTGATGGACGTGGTGAAGGGGAACTCGGGCGAGACCGGCCGCGCGCTGTGGAGCGCGATGCGCGACTCGCTGCGGGGCGGGGCCTGGCCGGTGCTGGTGCTCGACACGCGCGACTGGCTGCTCGAGGAGGCGGTGGCGGCCGGCTACCGGCCGGTCGCGCGCGCGGTCCAGGATCCCGACGCGCTGTGGCCGGTCACCGGGATGCGCACGCGTCCGGAGTGGATCCTCGCCCGCTCCCCGGCCGACGCGGGGGCGGTGCCGGTCCGCTGAGACGCTCCGGCCGGCCGCCGGCCCGGCGCGGGGCCGTTCCGGGCAAACAGTGCTGGACGTCGGCCGCCGACTCTGCGAATGTCAATGGCAGTATCAATGAGGTGATGAATCGCAATCCCCTCCGGAGGGACCGGCGCAGGCGTGTGGCGGTCGCGGGACGCTACGGGCGTTTCGACCCGGCAGGGGCAGCGCGAGCCTTGCCATCGGCTCGGGGCCCGTCCTCACTCTGTCGCCGAGGTCGTGATGAAGTTTTCCCATATCAAACCTGGATTCGTCGCGGCGCTGCTGGCCCTGCCCCTCGCGTCCCCGGCCTCGTCGGCCTCCCCGGAGCCTGCCGGGGTCTCCGTCGCCGCGGCCGCCGGGGCGGACCGCGTCTACGTCGCCGACTTCGACGCCGACCGCATCCGCATCCTGAGCCCGGACGGCACCTTCCTGGGCGAGTGGGGCGCCACCGGGACCGGCCCCGGGGAGTTCCGGGGGCCGGCGGGCATCGCGGTCGGCCGGGACGGGTCCGTCTACGTCGCCGACCACCTCAACGGACGGGTGCAGCGCTTCACGGCCGGCGGTCGCTTCCTCGCCGCGTGGCCGGCGGGGGACGAGCGCGCGGCGCCGATCGGCATCGTCGTGGACGGGGCCGGTCGCGTGCTGACCACCGACCTGCTCGCCGGTCGCGTGCGGGTGTGGTCGCCCGGCGGGGAGCCGGTCGGCGAGTGGGGCGATTCCGGCCGCGGGCCCCACCAGCTGCTCGAGCCCTGGGGCATCGCCTGTGCCGCGGACGGCGACGTGCTGGTCGCGGACCACGGGAACCATCGCATCCAGCGGTTCTCCGCCGACGGGGAGTGGCGGGAGAGCTGGGCCTCGGGAGGCGACGCGGGGGCGGTCCTGGGCCCGATGGGGATCGAGACGGGTCGCGACGGCTCGCTGCTGGTGACCGACCTCGACGGGGGGCGCCTGCTGCGCCTGGCGCCCGACGGCGCGGTCGTCGGTGCGGTGAGCACGCGGCTCGAGTCCGGCGCGCTGGTGCCCGACGTCGTCGCCGCGCCGGACGGCGCGCTGCTCGTGCTCGACGCGCAGCCCGGCCGGCTCGTGCGCCTGGCCGGGCTGCCGGCGCCGTCGCCCGGGCCGGTCCCGGACCGCTTCGCGCTGCTGCCGGTCACCCAGTCGCTCGGCCGCGGCCCGGTCGTGCTCGAGCTGGCGATCCCCGCCCGGGGCACGGCGCGGATCGAGTTCTTCTCGCCCGACGGGCGACGCGTGCGGCGCCTGCCGCCGGCCGAGATGGAGGCCGGCATCGGGCGCGTCACCTGGGATGCCCGGACCGACGACGGCCACCGTGCCCCCGTCGGGGTGTATTTCGTTCGCGTCCAGTTCGAGGACGGCACCCGCAGCGAGAGTCGGAGCGCCCGGGTGGTCGTGCTCCGCTAGCGTTCGTCACCGCTCCGGCCCCGGCCGGCGAGGAGGAGTCCAGTGTCGGTTCCGAGTCCCGCGGATCGCAGCCCCTGTCGCCCGTCGCCCGGCGCACGCCGGTGGGTCCGGCGGCTCGCCGGCCTGCCCGCGGCGTTCCTGCTGCTGGCGGCCCTCGTCGCGCCGCTCGCCGCCCAGGAGCCGCGCCCGGCGAAGACGCTGCGCCAGAAGCAGCTCATCGAGACCGCGCGGCTCGGGATCGAGCGGCCGGGCGCGATCACGTACGCCGGCGAGGCCGGCCGCTTCCTCGTGCTCCGCTCCCGGCCGGCCGGCGCGCCGCCGGTGGCGGAGGTCGGGATGATGGACCGGTTCCACGATGACCTCGGTGCGATCCGTCTGCCCGAGGGGCTGGAGGGGGCCGGCGCCGTCGCCTACGACCGCCACCGGCAGCGGCTGCTCGTCGTCGGCGCGGACGCGCGCAGCCTGATCGCCCTGCCCGGGGACGCGACCGGCGGGTTCGACGGCGCGCGGGCGGTGCGCCTCGAGATGCCGCGCGTCGGCCCGCTGCGGATCGCGGGGCTCGCGGTGGATCCTCAGACCGGGGAGGTCTTCCTGCTCGACCGGCTGCTGCGCCGCGTCCTCCGCTTCACGCCGCCCGCCGCGGACGCCGAGGCCGGAGCCCTCGCCGCCATCCCGACCGCCCGCCGCGTCGAGATCGGCGCGCTCGCCTCCGCCGAGCTGGGCGGGCTGGCGTTCGATCCCGCGAGCCGGCACCTGTTCACGCTCGACGTCGGGCGCCGCGTGGTCCACGAGCTGGACTTGGACGGCAACCCGATCTCCGCCTACGACGTCTCGACCGCCCCGCTCTCGCAGCCGGCCAGCATGGTGTTCGCCCCGAGCGGCGACCAGACCGACGACCCCGCCACGCTGAGTCTCTACATCGCCGACCCCGGCGCGCCGGGGAGCCGCCGCGGCCACGTCCTCGAGCTGGCGTGGGACCGGGCGGCGCCGGCGGTGAGCGAGGAGACCGGAGTCCAGGCGGCCGCCGCGGCCACGCTGGTGCGGGTGACGGCGACGTCGAACTGGTCTCCGCCCAGCACCGACCCGACCGGGATCACGTACGACCCGGTGAACGCGCGGCTCATGATCAGCGACGCCGAGGTCGAGGAGCTCTCGTTCTGGGCGGGGAAGAACGTCTGGGAGACCACGCTGCCCGGGTCCGTGCTCCGCAGCTACAACGTGACGTCCTTCACGATCGAGCCCACCGACGTCGCCTACGACCCCGCCAACCGTCAGCTCTACATCTCGGACGACGACGCCGACAAGGTGTTCGTGCTGAGCCCGGGGACGGACGGCGTGTTCGGCACCGGCGACGATCAGCTCCGGTCGTTCACGACCCGGACCTTCAACGCGACCGACGCCGAGGGCATCGCCTACGACCGCGTCAACCGGCGGCTGCTCATCGCCGACGGCGTGAACGAGGAGATCTACATCCTGCGGCCCGGTCCGAACGGGATCTTCGACGGCATCCCGCCGGTCGGCGACGACCTGCTGAGCCAGTTCGACACCACCGTGCTCGGGGTGCGCGACCCCGAAGCGGTCGAGTACAAGGACGACACCGGCACGGTGCTCCTCGTCAGCAGCACCAGCGTCAACCGGGTGCGCGAGGTGACGATCACCGGCACGCCGGTCGCCGACATCGACATCGGGTTCGCGTCCATCACCCGGGCCGCCGGCCTGGCCTTCGGGCCGACCAGCAACAACCCGGGCGGCCGCAGCATCTACCTGCTCGACGCGCGGTCGTGGCACTCGAACGACGGCCGGCTGGTCGAGGTCAACATCAGCACGCAGGCGGTCAACACCGCCCCGATGGTCAACGCCGGCGCGAACCAGACGATCACGCTGCCGGCCACGGCGACGCTGAGCGGGTCGGTGACCGACGACGGCCTGCCGATCCCGCCCGGTGCGGTGACCACGGCCTGGAGCAAGGTGAGCGGTCCCGGCACGGTGACGTTCGGGAACGCGGCGGCGGCGAGCACGACGGCGAGCTTCTCCGCCGCGGGCACCTACGTGCTCCAGCTCACGGCGAACGACGGGGCGCTGAGCGGCTCCGCCCAGACCACGGTGACGGTCCAGTCGGCGGGGAGCGGCAACGTGCTCGACCTGCGCATCGCCAGCGGCGCCGACGACGCCGAGGAGTCGGCGACCGGCAGCGTCAACGTCGGCAACGGCGACCTCGAGCTGGTGTACGACCGGAGCCTGCAGACGGTGGGTCTGCGGTTCCAGAACGTGACGATCCCGAAGGGGGCCACGATCGCCACCGCCCACATCCAGTTCCAGGCGGACGAGCGGCACAGCGAGCAGACCGACCTGGTCCTGCAGGGGCAGGCCGCGGACAACCCGCCGGCGTTCACGTCGGCGAGCCAGAACGTGTCGGGCCGGGCGCGCACCGCGGCCTCGGTGGCCTGGTCGCCGGCGGCGTGGAACACGGTGGGCGAGGCGGGGCCGGCCCAGCGCACGAGCGAGCTGAAGACGGTGATCCAGGAGCTGGTGAACCGCTCCGGCTGGGTGAGCGGGAACGCGCTGGCGATCATCGTCACCGGGACCGGGCGCCGCACGGCGGAGTCGTACGAGGGGCTGGCCGCCGCGGCGCCGCTGCTCCACGTCGAGTTCACGACCGGCGGTCCGCCACCCACGAACGCCGCGCCGATCGTCAACGCGGGGGCGAACCAGACGATCACGCTGCCGGCGTCGGCGACGCTGAGCGGGACGGTGACCGACGACGGCCTGCCGAACCCGCCCGCGGCGGTGACCACGGCCTGGAGCAAGGTGAGCGGGCCCGGCACCGTGACGTTCGGCAACGCCGCCGCGACGAACACCACGGTGAGCTTCTCCGCGGCGGGCACCTACGTGCTCCAGCTCACGGCGAACGACGGGGCGCTGAGCGGCTCCGGCCAGACCACGGTGACCGTGCAGGCGGCGGCGGCGAACACGGCGCCGGTGGTGAACGCCGGCCCGAACCAGACGATCACGCTGCCGGCCGCGGCGACGCTGAGCGGATCGGTGACGGACGACGGCCTGCCGAACCCGCCCGCGGCGGTGACCACGGCCTGGAGCAAGGTGAGCGGGCCCGGCACCGTGACGTTCGGCAACGCCGCCGCGACGAACACCACGGTGAGCTTCTCCGCGGCGGGCACCTACGTGCTCCAGCTCACGGCGAACGACGGGGCGCTGAGCGGCTCCGGCCAGACGACGGTGACCGTGCAGCCGGCCGGGAGCAGCACCGTGCTCGACCTGCGCATCGCCAGCGGCGCCGACGACGTCGAGGAGTCGGCCACGGGAAGCGTCTACACGAACAGCACCGACCTCGAGCTGGTGTTCGACGGCAGCAACCAGACCGTGGGCCTGCGCTTCGCGAACGTGGCGATCCCGAAGGGGGCCACGATCACCAGCGCCTACATCCAGTTCCAGGCCGACGAGGCGCAGAGCGAGCTGACGAACCTGACCCTGCAGGGAGAGGCGGCGGACCATGCGCCGGCGTTCACGTCGGCGAACCTCGGCGTCTCGGGCCGGGCGCGCACCGCCGCCTCGGTGGCGTGGTCGCCGGCGGCGTGGAACACGGTGGGCGAGGCGGGGCTGAACCAGCGCACGAGCGAGCTGAAGACCGTGATCCAGGAGCTGGTCAACCGCGCCGGCTGGGTGAGCGGGAACGCGCTCGCGATCCTCATCAGCGGCACCGGACACCGCACCGCCGAGTCGTACGAGGGCGTGCCGGCCGCGGCGCCGCTGCTCCACGTCGAGTTCTCGGGCGGTGCCGCCGCGGGCGCCAGCCGTCGACCCATCGGGGAAGCGGGCCGCTGAACGACGCGGCAGCGGGCGTGCCGCCGGCGGTCGCCGACGGCGCGCCCGGGGTCGCCCGGGCCAGGTTTCCGCACGTCGCTCGCCGGGCCGCGGGCCGACCCGCGGCCTCGACCGGCCGCGCTCACACCTGCGCGGTCTTCCATCTCCCGCGCGAGAACAGCCACAGCGTGAAGAGCCCGACCGCCGTCTCCGAGACGAACACCCCCCAGAAGACGCCCGAGTGCCGCCAGCCGAGCCCGACGGCGAGCAGCCACGAGAGCGGGATCTGGATCATCCAGAAGAACACGACGTTGATCCAGGTCGGCGTGACCGTGTCGCCGGCGCCGTTG